>JBGPMZ010000172.1:0-5912 GCA_041487255.1 Binataceae bacterium (SeqCode)
AGCACCAAGGAGAAGTTCGTGCATGGCATTCATCGTTTGCGATGACCACAGCCTGAGCGTCGAGGCCGACGACGTTGACGTGGCCGCCGCCCGGCAATTAATGTTCGCCCAGAGCAAGCCGGGCGCGACCAAGGACGAGCTGGAGATCATCGAGTTCGGTAAGCAGCATCGCGAGTGCAATATTCGAATCATGGCCGGCTGATCACATCACGATCCGCGCCGTAGTAGGGCGCATTCAAACCACGCGGGAGGGGAAAATGCGGACACGAACAATTGCGGCTCGACTCGCGGTTGCAACCTTTACGGCGATCATCGGGCTCGCCAATGTGGCGCACGCCGACGACAAAGCGGACCTCGAGGCGCTCGAAAAGCGCGTCGCCGCGGGCGTTCAGGCCAAGGACGCGGATGCCGTCATGGCCAACTATATTCCTGGTGATTCGCTGGTGGTCTTCGATCTCATCCCGCCGCGCCAGTACACTGGCGCCGAATCCTATAAGAAGGACTGGGCGGGCGTGTTTGCGGGATGCGCCGACGCACCGAAGTTCGAGATCAGCGACCTCGACATCGCATCCGACGGCAAACTCGCGTTCAGCCACAGCATCCAGCATTTCGCCTGCACCGATCCCAAGGGCGGCAGGCTCGAGATGACGATGCGCGCCACCGACGCCTATCGCAAAGTCAAAGGCCAGTGGGTCATCGTGCATGAGCACCTGTCGGCGCCGGTTGACCTCGCGACCGGAAAAGCGGACCTGACCTCGAAGCCGTAGTGTCGCGATCGCCTCGCGAAGTCTTCGCAACGGAAATTATGATGCTTGCAGAAAACCGCGATACGGCGCGGGGTTTCTCATCCATCGTATTGAAAGCGTCCGCCGTCGCGGTTACTATTCCGAGGCGGGGTGGAGCAGTCTGGTAGCTCGCCGGGCTCATAACCCGGAGGTCGAAGGTTCAAATCCTTCCCCCGCAACCACGAAACACTCGCCTTCGATATAGTCCGCGGCTACCACCGATCGTCGCGCATTCAGCGGCGATCGGAAAAATCACGGCGCCGGCTGTTTGCGCAGATAAAGTTCAACTCCCACTCCCTGGAACTCGCGCTGAGTGACAAGCCGGTATTTTTCTGCCAGCGACGATTGGAGCACCCGAATTCCGGAAAACCGTTCCACGTCCGGTGCTCTGATCACGAGCCAGATCCGCCGGCCTTCCAAAGGCACGCTTGCAACCAATTTCGTGGGCCCAATGACCCGGGACTGACGTTGGTAATATTCGAACGGTCCAGCGGTGTAGTGCGGATAGAAAACCAGTGCATCGCCGGGCTGCGTGGCGGCCAGTACGTACCGAGTCGCATCGCGCCAATTCTCATTCGAATCGCGGCGGTAGTAACCGAGGAGCTGGATCGCTGACAACCAAACTAGCGATGCCACGAGCAGTCCGATCGGCAGCGGACGGCGGAGCCTCGGTATTGCGGAGGCGCCGAACAGCACCAGGGCGGGTACGGAGATAATGAGGTACCGGGGGATGAACATCGGCCGCACGAAAGAGACGGCAAAGCTTAATGCGATGGGAAAAACCAGCCATGCGGCCACAAATACCTGAGGCCAATACCTCCCCTCATTGACGGCGTAGACCGTCGCGTAGGATCCGCAAGCGAGCAGCGCCAGCAACCAGAGCCGGCTCCCGCCGGCGAAGTCGACTAGGACCGATCCAATGTCGTTCACCGACGGTTGCGTGATCCAGCTGAGCCAGACTGTTCCTCCGGACAAGTGGGCGACGACCGCAGCCGGGATACACAGCAGTAGGATCGCCGCGGCAACCGTGAGCCATTCTCGCGTGCGCACGCCGCGGCGCTTCATTGCCACGACCGTGGCAAAATGGACGACCAGCACATACACCGCGAAGTAGTGCGCATACACGGCCAGCGTGCTCGTGATGACGTAGCCGAGCCGACTAGCCCTCGACGGTTGTTCAAGCTCGATGACGAGGTAGTACGAGGAGAGCGTGACGAGCAAAACCAGCAGCGCATAGCTGCGCGCCATCTGCGCATACTGGACGATGAAGGCATTGAGCGCGAACAAAAGCCCCGCGACGCGGCCTGCTGCCCTGCCATACAATCGAACTCCCAGCAGATAGACGGCAGACGCGGCGAGCGCGCCGAAGATCGCGGACAGGCTCCTGACCGCAGCCTCGCTCTCACCAAAAATCCTGACCCAGAAGTTCAGAACGAGGTGGTACAACCCCATGTTGGGGTCGCCTCCGGCGACTATCCGGAGGAGCGAAATGAGGTCAAGACGGCCATATGCGACGCTTGTGGCCTCATCGAGCCAGACGCTCCTGGCTCCGAGGTGAACGAGATTCAGCAGGAACGCCACCAGCGTCAGCGCGCAGACATCACGAAATGTCGGGGAAGAGCGCGCGAGCAGGGGGCAACGAGCCATGAATAGAGAACAGTCCGGGCGGCAAGGCTAGCGCGCCGCGGCCCGGCGCCGCGCGGAGCGCTGACTGCTCGCGCTGAGGCCGTGGCGTTCGCGCAACTCCTCGGCGTCGCGGCTCTGAAGCAACCCCTGAAAGAACAGCCGAAACACCTCTCGCAGAGCCTGCGCCCACGTCATGGTAGACTCCGCGAGGAACTGCGGATCGGTCACGCGCATCGCGCCAGCTTGCAAGGCCGCCGCCACCATGTGCGGATCGACCTTGCGAAAGGCGCCGATCCGAACTCCTTGCGCGATGCTCTCTTCGGTCAGCCGCAGGCGCTGCTTGTCAGTGCGCTTGAGCACCCGCAGGCCGGCGGGAAAACTCTTGAGGTCGTTGTTGAAGCGATTGCTCTCGTTTCCAAACAACGTGATCGCGGTTTCCATCGGCGCGCACAACGCCGCGATGCAATTGGGCGCGGCCTTGGTGGCCGCGAGCATTTCGCGGTTCATCCGCGCGAGATGGCGCTCCAGGACCAGCTCGAAAAACTTCTCGCGGGTGGGCGCGATAGAGTACAGCGCCCGCTTCGAGCACCTGAGCCGGCGCGCCAGCTCCATCGTGCCGAAGTGCAGGAAGCCTTCATCCACAAATAGCGCCTCCGCTTCCTCGATGACGCGCTCCAACCGCTTGGGCAAAGCCTGCTCGTCAACGGTCCCCATCGATTTTCGCTCTCTCCCCTATCGAAATCCCCGCAACACCCTTACACCCAGACTAGAGCGCCGCCTAGCGGTACCAAAGGTACTGTCCTTCGGGTTCGGGTTCCCTGACTGAAATCGCCTGCCGCGTCCAGTTCTTCTGACCAAAAGCGACCGGTGCGTCTATTGGTACTGAAAATGGCCTTCTGGTACCATTGGTCCGTTGGCTGGGGATTCCGGAATCCAAACGCTCACGATCTTTGAAGCTTTTTGCTTCGAGCTGAACGGACGGGAAGCGAACCATGAGAGAAAAATGCCCGCATTGTGGCGCGCATGCGCTGCAGCGTCATGTCGGTCCGAAACAATGGGTATCGAGCCAGGTCGGCCACTATAATGCCTCCTGCACGCGCTGCGGCCAGGCGTTCTGGCGTCATGAAGATCTTACCGAACTCAAGACGCCGGTCCCGTGGCAGCGGGGCCGCAGAGCATGCGGCTGCAACGGTGCGCCCGAACTGATTTAGTTCGAGCTCCGGGCGGCGTCCGGTTGAGCTTGACCGGCGCGTGGCTTCGAGCGTAAGTCCCTCCTCAGAATGAGTCCTCATCGCGGGAGACTCCCATGAGACGATCCGAATACCTTGCGCTGGCGCGGCGGCTGATCGCGCATATCGAAAACGGCACCACCGACTCCGCCGAAGACGTTAAGCACATTCCGGTCGAGAATTACCTCGACCCCGCGCGCTGGCAGCGGGAGATGGATCGCATCTTCAAGCTGCTGCCGCTGCTTCTGGCGTTCACTTGCGAGATGCGCGAGGCGGGCGACTACAAGGCGCTGGAGGTGGTCGGCGTGCCGGTCCTGATCGCCCGTGGCGGAGACGGCGTGGTTCGCGCATTCGTCAATGTTTGTTCGCATCGCGGGACGGTGGTCGCCAACGACGGCAAAGGGAACTGCGAGCACTTCGTTTGTCCTTATCACGGCTGGACCTACGGCGATCGGGGCGAACTGATCGGCGTCGCGGGCCGGCGCAAGTTCGGCGAGCTCGACACTGCCGCGCGCGGTCTCACCGAGCTGCCATGTGTGGAACGCGCGGGGCTCATCTTCGTCAGCCTTGCGCCGGGAACGACCATCAACCTGGACGACTATCTGGGCGGCATGCTCGCGGAACTCGAATCATTCGGATTCGAGAACTGGCACATGTTCAAGCAGAACGAACTCCCGACCTCGAATTGGAAGGTTGCCCACGACGGATATCTGGAAGGCTACCATTTCTCGACCCTGCATCCGCAGACGGTCGGCGCGCAGGTGATGTCGAACATCATGACCTACGACGCCTATGGGCCGCATCAGCGGGTCGCCTTTCCGGAGCATCGAATCAAGAAACTGATGGCGCAGCCGAGCGAGGAATGGATCACCGAAGAGGGCATCGCGGTCGTGCGCACGATTTTCCCGAATGTCTCGTTTGCAGTCTCCTCGAAGCTGGGCGGGATGGTTTCGCAATTGATGCCGGGGCCGACGCCCGACAAGTCGCGCACCATCCAGAATCACATCTTCCCGCAGCCTGATTCGGATGCGGCGCGTTCGCATATGGACGCCAGCGCGAAATTCTTCACTGCCGCCGTCGAGCAGGAGGACAATTGGGTATGCGCGCGCATTCAGCGCGGCCTTGCGAGTGGTGCAAACAAGGATTTCGTTTTCGGCAGGAATGAATTGGGCCTGCACCGCCTGCACGATTGGATCGACCACTTCGTCAACCTGCCCGCCGACCTTACCATCGATGCCAAAGACGGCTCCGACGGCGCGCGGCTGCGCCTGGTCTCGTCTGCCGCGAAGCGATCGAACGAGGGCATTCAATGAGCGTGCACGCGTCGATCGCAAAGCTCGGCGACATCATGCAGATGGCCTACGTGCCCGCGGATTTCGGCGGCGCGTTGAAATATTGGACCGAGACTATCGGCGCAGGACCTTTCTTTTCGATCGAGCACGTCAAACTCAAAGAGGTGAAGTATCGGGGGCAGCCGAGCGGCATCGATTTTTCGATGATGCTCGGCTACTTCGGGGAGATCCAGATTGAACTCATCCAGCAGCACAACGACGCGCCCTCGATCTTCAAGGCGTGGCGTGACGAAGGGCGGGAAGGATTGCATCACGTGTGCATGCTGGTTGACGACATGGCGCAAGCGCGCACCGTATGCGAGCAAGCGCGCCTCGCGATTGCGCAGCAGGCGATTGTGCCTGGCGGTGGTGAGGTCATCTATGTGGACACCGGCGGGGGCCCCGGAACGTTGGTGGAGATCCTCAAGCCTGCGCCCGGCACGCGTGAATTCTTCGCGATGATGCGCGAGGCGCATCGCAACTGGGACGGTTCGCAGCCCATCCGCCGCTTGGGGTGACTATCCGATCCGGCTCCCCCACGAATCGAGGTACGCCAGATCCTTAACCGGTCGGCGGACAAGCGGGCCGTGACCACGTCCGATCGGATAGCCAACCGGAATCGCCGCCGCGGTACCCCATCCGTCGGGGATCGCGAGCAGCTCTTTGACTTGGGGTTCCACTTCGCAGAGCAGCGTGGTGAGGACACATCCGAGGCCTTCGGCGCGGCACGCGATGAGAAAATTCTCCACCGAAGGATAGACCGAACCGCCGCCGACCACCGATGGCCGGTTCTGTTTCGAGTCGGTGATCGCCATCTGCTTTGGATTGAAACAAAAGATCGCGATGACCGGCGTCTCGCCGAAATGCTGCGCGAGGTAGTCTCCCGCCGCGATGGTACGCAGCATTCGCCGGCGCGCGTCCTCGGGCATGTCGGCGGGAAT
>JBGPMZ010000173.1:0-5904 GCA_041487255.1 Binataceae bacterium (SeqCode)
AAGCTCTCGTCGTCGTTCATACTTGTGGGAGTGTCTTATGGTTCGATCCTGGGCCATCTTCTTGTTGCGAAGCATCCAGAGGTCACGCACTGCGTTGACTTCTCGGGAATTGCGACCTCGGGTTCAGTTGCTAGTGTCGGGTCCAGCAACAGATTCTATCCGCCAATGCTCGTGATATATGGAGAGAATGATTTCGCGCTGCGAAATCCCGCCAGATCCGACCTAATCTCGCGATATGAAAAACACGCGAGTGTCGCTCGACTGGTGCTGCCCAGCGAAGGACATTACGTTCAACGCCGTGGAAATATCGATCAGATCCTTCGACGGCTGGAGGTTTTCTTGACGCCACCGGTTGCGCCAAGAGATGCCGTTGGCAGGGCTACAACTCGTCCTTGAACCGCCCGATCTTCTTCAATCGCGCCCTGAAGCGACTCTTGTTCTCATCTTCCTCTCGAGCCAAAACCAAAATCTCTCATTGTAAAACCATGAGTCGTCGACCGCGATCCGCGAAGCAACTTGCGTATCATCACCGCGGTTTCGCGCCAGGAGGAAGGTGGCGTACATTCCGTCGAATGTGTACATTCCAAGCGTGGCGGCAACTAGCAGAGTTATCAGTATCGCGAGAATCCGGCGCCCCCGCGAAAGGAAGAGCGAGGCAACGTTTTCCTGCTGGGGCGCGAGCGCTCCTAATGCTAGAAAAGCGACGAAGGTAGGTGCGGGAAGCTGCAACACCGCGTCGAGTGAACCGGCGACCGCTAGCGCAATCAAAATCGCGATCGCGCAAAGAGGCTCAAGGGATCCTTCCGAGGACACCGGCGCGAGGCGAAAGCTGATAGACGTTCTCCAGCATCCGAACGCTAGACTCACAATGGCGGCAAGGAACAGAATCGCCGCGGGCGTGCCCCGCTCAGCCGCAAGGCCTATCCAGTCACTGTGGCCCCGCCGCGTGAACCAGAGCCCAGGCGGACCATTCTTCGGCAAATAAGTGGGATAGACGATTCTCCAATTTCCAGCGCCCACGCCAAGAGCTAGATGGTCAGCGGCCATAGCTAAAGATCCACGGTACTCCTTCAAGCGAGATAGTCCGCTGCCCCGATCGTACGCTACGATGCCTTTTGCACTATCCAGATAGGGACTCGGTGACGTCCACTGGAGCTGAGTGGGCAGGAAGACGCCGAGGACAACACCAGCTATCAGTGCACTCAATGCGGCGGTGCTCCGAGTTGTTGATTCTGAAGCACGAGCAAGGAGAGCATTCGCGGCCAGAAGGCCAAGCGGAAACGCGGTGCCTAATAGAGCCGCCATCCAGCTCGCACGGGAACGGGTCAGAACCAGGGCGACAGCGGAGACCAACAGCGCGCCGAGTCCGCCTGCTCTCCGCTTCGCGGTTTGACCCCCAACCGACTGCAACGCGAGCAGTGGCATTCCCAACGCGAGCAAGTGACCAGCCAAATTTCGGGTAGCCTGCGTTCCTCTGGAGCTTGCGTGGGGAGAATCAAGCCCGTAACCGAATGCGTCAATGAGGACGCCCACGGAGACCAGAACCACCGCGACCGCAACCGCATCCAGCAACTGCCGGCGCCTGCCCCGATGCGCAAGATATCGGGAGCTCCAAAAGACGGACGTACCCGAAATCGTCAGCCCAACTGCTCGCAGCGCCTCCCATTTGTCAGTCGCCGCGAAACTGGCAGAGAAAATGCTGGCGATCAGGAAGAGGACCAGGAAGAGATCCGTCCGATCGATTGCCAGAGAGCGAGCGGATAGGAAGCAGAGGCTTGCGGTGGTAAGGCCAATGAGGTTGACGACGAGTTCCTTCGGATCGTTGCATAGGAAAACGCCACCCGATGCAGGGAGCACTGCCAAAACACAAACGACAACCCCGGTCTGGAGCATTAACGAAGCGATCCGAGTGGATCGGGGCAGACTACCCTCTACTGTCATAGTAATTCCGGCCAGTGCCGGGATGGAGTTCTCATCACCGGCCAGCCGAAGAACCGCGGTCAAGTAACCCACTCGACGTGCGCATCCGAGGCGAGGTTGGCGTTGATCTCTCATCTCGCCGGCAGCGTCGCATAGCCCCTTTCTTCGCGTGCCATTGCCCAAGTGTCAAGGCCCGGCGCTGAACTCGTCCATGCACTCAGGCACCCACTTTGCCTCGGGTTTCGTGAACGGCTGCGGCGCCAGTTAGCTCCTCACCTATCGGCGACGACGAACCGAGGTTTCGCATCACGCAATCATTCCGATTCGTGACCGAACCCTCCGATAGCTAACCGCGCACCTGCAAGGAGTACCAACCCACTGCTATACGATGGACACGGCCATGATGGCCCAAGTCGAGTCAAAGGTCCGAAATAGTTGTTGATTTGCTTTGCGAATTGCCGGGAGTCCAGGCACTTGGCGCTCCAGGATCAACCGCGAAGGAAAGCCCTTGCCGTCCTAAGCCGCAGGTTCGTCACGCGGGCTTTTCGAGCAACCAGTTGAAATACAGCGGAAGGCCGGGGAACAGATGCAAATGCGCATGCCGCGCGACTCGAAAGCCGGCATGATGGAACGCCTCAGCTACGGCCCGCGGCGTGGTCACGTGATGGTCCTCGATACCCTTGAATCCGATTGAGCGGAAACCTAGCTCCATGATCGTGTTCACCGCCGGCATGCCGAGTAGAAAGCGGCCGCCCGGCTTGAGCACGCGCGCGACCTCGCGCAACCCCTGTTCATACCAGTGCAGGTGCTCAAAAACTGAAAAGCAGAGCACCAGGTCGAACTCCGTGCGATTGTAAGGAAGCTCATAGACGCTGCCCCGAACGAGTCTGGCGGCGCGCCCATGGCTGCCAAGCCACGCTTGGGTCAGGATCGGATCGGCGTCGCGGTCGATACCTTGCAACTCTTCCACGCCGGCGGCGATCGCGAGCAGCACTGCACCAGCGCCATAGCCGATCTCTAGCGCGTTGGCGTAGCGCCGATCGGCTATCATCCGCAGGCCGAGATTAATCCTTTCGCGAAACAATCGCCCAATCAGGGGGCGAGTATAGTACGCGATCGGGTCGGTCGGGCCATTGGGGACAAGGCCTTCCAACAGATTGAGGGTCAGTTGCAAATCAGCTTCAGGCCTTTGTCTACCACAAACGGCGCCCGTTTGTACGGATTTTCTTCGGCGAGCCCACTCTAGGTGGACGTAAAATTGAGGCGGAGAATTTGCTTCGTGGAGATTTGGCTACCGTGGAAGACGAGGTTAACTCCTCCGTTCACGTTCCGGTCACGCAGGGGCAGTTCGATGCTCTCGTCAGTTTAGCGTTCAACGTGCCTCGGGGAGAGTTCAGGCGTTCGACGCTGATCAAGATGCTTAATGGCGGACACTATATTGGTGCACTGAAACAGTTTGGCGACTGGGTCAGAGTAAAAGCACGATCGGGGAAGTACGAGACCTCCCGTGGCCTCGAGGAGCGGCGGCGGGGTGAAGAGGAATTGTTTCGGCGGCGATGACTCAGGATGTCCGCTTTGGGAACCATCACTCGAGTGATGCCACTTGCGCCGTTGCGACGGCTGGTCTTTCTCGCGTCACTCTTGGTAGCGACGCCGGTCCTTGCGGCCATCAACTGTCAAGACCCACGGGATTTCGGGCAGCTCGCCCATTGTTTCGTGGGCCAATACCGTTGCCTTTCCAGCTATTTCGGAATTGACGCAGCGCCTAACTATCCCGAGGCCTTGAGATGTTTCGAGGCCAACCGGCACTGGCCCTTTGTGATCCTGATGTACCTGAACGGCCAAGGAACCAAGCGTGACCTGAAAAAAGCCGAGTCAGTGCTCAGGGCGGAGGAGAAAGCCGATCCCGATGAATTCGGCCCTCATCAGGCAGAGACCCTGCAAAAGGCAATCGACCGCTGCAAGGCGGGCCCGCACGCGCTGCCCAAAGCTGGACTATTGTAAAGACCTGAGCGTCACCACCCCCGACATGGAGATATGTGATGCGGTTGAACAGGTTTCGGCCGAAGCAGCCTTCAGTCGGGTGATCGGCGAAACCAGAGATGGATTGAGTGCCGGCGCCCGCCCGCTCTTCGATCGGACAATTGCCGAATTCAAAGCATACCAATTGGATGACATGCAGCGAGAGTATCAGGCTTACATGGGCGCCTCCCTCAAAGATCTGGCGGGAGCCAGCGAGGCGGAGTTTGTCCGCGAGAACTTTCTCAACCTGATGAGCAGCACCATCAAGGCGCGCAGGCTTAAACCGACAACCGCGAGCGCGTTCGAAACCGCCAACACTCAACTTGACCGAGAGCTTAAGCGGAATCTTCGCCAAACCATCCAATCCTGGCAAGAGGACCTAAGCGATAGCACTTTCAAAGACCACTGGGATGAGGAGAAATCCTACGTCAAGGAATATGAGGAGGCGGCGAGGGAATCGCAGATTCAATGGATCAAGTTCCGCGACGCGTGTGCGGTGCTCGCAACAGCGCTCTACGACCAGGCAGGGAAGTTTGACCCTGCAGTTAGCATGAAGACCACGCTAACGAAGAATAGAATCGCGGAGCTTCGAAGTGACCTGTTCGCACCGCAGAACTAAGAGGCGACTGCTTACTCCCTAACTCGACATCACCTCGCGATAATGCCGCCAGATGCCGCGCTGCGTGGTTTCATCCGTCTCATGCCCCGCGACGCCGCCGTTCTCCCGCACCTCACGATGAAGCCCGCGCCGCAGCACCAGCCATTCGTTGACCCGCGCCTCGAAGCCGGCCTGGTTGCGCTCGTAAGCCTCGATGTCATCCGGCGCAACGCGGCCCGCCGGTCCATGGATCATGTAGGTCTCGGTGAGGCGGCGCCGGTTGATCTCCTCGGGCGCGCCTTTGAGCATCGTCGGGAAGTAAGAAATGATCGTTTCGCCGACACTTACCGGCTGAATCACGCGGAACTGGTTCAGAATGAAGATGAGGTTAGGGAAGATGCAGAAGTGCGGCGGACCCTCGGCGAGAATCCTCTCCGCGCGAGCCGCGCCGTAGTGAGCCTCCATCGAGGCGCGATATTGCGCGTCCGCTTCCTTGCTCCAGGTGGGCGCGACCACGCGGCCGCCATTGCGCGTGTGCACCGGGTTGAGGTCGAGCTGCGCCGCTCCGTTGCCGAGGTCGCGCGCGAGCGCATCGCTGCGTTCGCCGAACACCGATTCCATGTCGGTGCGCCCCTTGGTCATCATCACCATCGCGGCGTGATGCAAAATGTTGGGATGGTAGCCGTCGACGGAATTCTCCAGCGCCATCTTCCAGTTGCCCTTGTACGAATGCTTGAGCACTCCGGAGCGCACGACCACCTCGCCCTCGGGTGAGAGGTCCACGAACTGATCGATGAGGCGTTTAGCGGGACCGAGATGCTCGTCGAGCGACGGACCGCTCGCACTCAGGCTCGCGAAGATGAGTCCGCGATGACTCGCGACGCGCGGCACCTTCGCGAGGGCGAACTCACTCTTGCGAAACGACTCGTCGTAGCCGCCGGCATACGGGACACCGACCAGGTCGCCGCGATTGTCGTAGGTCCATCCATGATACGCGCATCGAAACGCATGCGTGTTGCCGCGATCGCTCTGGCACACCGTGTTGCCGCGATGCATGCATCGGTTGAGCATCAGGTGGATCGCGCCGTCTTCGTCGCGCGAGACGATCACCGGCTGCAAGCCGATTTGGCGCGTGACGTAGTCGCCGGGCTGCGGGACCTCGCTCTCATGCGCGACGTAGATCCATTCTCGATACCAGATCTTTTCGAGCTCCTCGCGAAAGATGGCGGCATCGTAGTAGACCCGCCCGCTGATGCGATCGCTCTGAATGAGTTCGCGGTAATCCGCCGATGAAGTCAGCATCGTCGCCATGAGGTTCGACCTCCGGATAGTGCTAATCGTTAACTAGCACCTTTTCGATCAAT
>JBGPMZ010000174.1:0-5880 GCA_041487255.1 Binataceae bacterium (SeqCode)
AGTCGCCGAAGAGCAGTTCGGTGAGTTGCCGCCGCATGTGGTGGTCGGGAGGCCGGTGCATTTTTCCTCGGCGCAAAACGACGCGGACGACGAGCGCGCGACCAGGCGGCTGGACGCCGCGCTTCGGCGCGCGGGATGGAAGGAGATCACCTTCGAGTTCGAACCGGTGGCCGCCGCGTATCACTATGCCTCGACCATCGCGCGCGAGGAGTTGATCCTCGTTGCGGATTTCGGCGGCGGCACCAGCGATTTCTCCATCGTGCGTCTGCGTCCGCCGTCAGCGGCACCCTCGCACGCTCGCTATGAGATCCTCGCCAACGACGGAGTCGCGATCGCCGGCGACCGCGACTCCATCGTTGGCTAGGATCTCATAGCGATCGTGCGAGGGTGCCGCTGACGGCGGACGCAGGCGCACGATGGAGAAATCGCTGGTGCCGCCGCCGAAGTCGGCCACCAGGATCAACTCCTCGCGCGCGATAGTCGAGGCATAGTGATACGCGGCGGCGACCGGCTCGAACTCGAAGGTGATCTCCTTCCATCCCGCGCGCCGAAGCGCGGCGCCCAGCCGCCTGGTCGCGCGCTCGTCGTCCGCGTCGTTTTGCGCCGAGGAAAAATGCACCGGCCTCCCGACCACCACATGCGGCGGCAACTCACCGAACTGCTCTTCGGCGACTTTGCGCAGCCGCTGCAAAATCGGCGCGATGAGATCCTCGAGCGAGTAGTAATCGCCCATGATGTTGGTTTCGTCGAAGAGACGATCGGCGAGAAACGACTTGAGCGACTGAATCAGGCGGCCATTAGCGCCCGACGCGATGTAATGTTCGATGGCCTCGTCGCCGACCGATCGCCGCGGCTCGTCGCCATGCGGATCGGCGGCGAAAAACAGGATCGAGCGCATAGTCTCGGAAACCGCGCGCTCGTGGCCTGCGGGAAACTTTGCGAGCGCGACCGAACCGTCCTGCGAGATAGACGCGATCGCGCTATTGGTGGTTCCGAAATCGAGTCCGACTGCTTTCGCGCTCATGCCGATCACCATTGGCGTTAGAGCGCGCCATGATGATCGGGCCTCGTCAGCTTGTCAACGTGGATAGTTTTGAGGTAATCTAACCAAACCTTCAGGATGGCTGCGATTTGTACACAAGCAGCCGATTTCACCGCGAGCATCCCGCTCGCGTTTCGCTTCGAGGTACAAGCGAGCGAGCTGTCAGAGAGAATTACTTGCCGCCGGCGAAGAGCCGGGCTTCCTCGATTTTCGATTGGGTGTAGCCGGAACGAAGTTTGCGGACGTCGCACAGCGCGAGGCGGCGCTTGCCTACCAATTCGGATGGCTTTACTTCATGCCCAGCAACGTCGAACAACTTAAAGCGATAAAAGTCTCCCGGATCGCCGTATCGGACGCAGGCAGCGGCGAGCACGCCCCCCGCGGTCAATTCCGGACTGATGTCGAACTCGGTGCCCTCGAACAGGATGGTAGCCATTCAGTTTCCCCTCCTCACTGAGACTACTGCAGTTACAGACGACAGCGCGCGATGTATATTCACGCGTGCTACAGAGTGTCGCAGAGAAGCCACTCGCTTGATTTGAAGCTCAACCATGTTTTACCGACCTTACACTACTGTGGAACGCATTCATCATCTAATTGCTATATAAACATATTTTGACGCGTTTGAATAGAGCAAATAGTGACTTGACTGCTACATCCGTGTCATCGGAGCACAAGAGGTCAATCGAGCGGAGAAGCGGTGAAGAACCGTGTATCGTTACGCACTCGCGCCAGGATTTTACGCAAAGATTCTCATCGTAATGATATCTTAGACGAATCCATTGACTCCGGCTGGTCGTTTAACTAATGGTAGTGTGTCTATACTATTTGTAGGGCTGGATTGAGCGCGACGAGCCCCCCTTGGGTCGTCGCGAACCAAACCTGCTTTCGTGAGCGGGGAGCCGAAAGCTCTCTGGACCAGGGCCGTAGGCTCCCCGCCTCCCCCATCGAGGCCGCGGTAACTCGCGCGGCCGGCCATCAAAAGAACCAGCCGCCTTTACTGTCCGTGTGGAAAAGCGCGCCGATGTATTTCTCGAACTCGAGGTTGAACTTGATGATCACGCGATCGGAATTATTGGTGAGTCCGAAGCCGGGGCCGACGCTGTAACCGATTCCGTTGTGAAACGAGCCCCACAGCACCGGGAAGATGTAGTGCTGCTGGTCGCGAATGGGATCGGTATCGTCGATTCGCCCTATTCCGCCATAAAACTCGACCCCTGGGGACAGTTCGCGCATCCATCGATAATAGATGCCGCTGGCGTGTCCGAACTCGAAGCCCTTGTTTTTGTCCGGTCCGGTGAGCGGTTTCTCGAACTTCGGGTTGACCACGAACGAAAAGCGGCCGAAGTCCTTTTCCAGGATGGGCCGGAGCTCCAGCTCCAGTTCAGCATCGTCGAACTGCGGCTTCTTCCACCATTCGAGCTCGACATACCATCCGAGGTTGATCGGCAAGGTATCTTCGTCAAACAGGCGTCCGCGCAGGCGATACTTCGATCGCGCGAAGCGATAGCCGGTCCCGCTCGCGAGCGACAGGTCGAGGTACGCCGCGGCCTCGATCCGATCCGTCAGTCCGTAGGTGAGTTCATATTCGTTGTACCATGCGCCCTGGCTTTTGAAGGTGGGGCCGGCGGTGCCTTCCTCTGGATCGCTATGGCCGTTGGCAACCACCGCATTGGAGCTCTCCAGTTCCAGCACGCCCGGACCTTCCGTCGCGTATGGATAAACCTCGAATTCCCAGGGATCGACTTGCGCGTGAACGCGCGAAGTAAATGCCAGCGTCGCGGCGGCGACGGCGAGCGTGAAAACGATCAGACCTCGATTCATAACCCCCCTGAAACGCCGCTATGGTTGCGGCGACTTTTCGCGCTTCTCCTCGTTCGCAATTGCTTGCGATACCCAGTTCCCAAGGACCTCGCGATCGTCGTTGGCGAGGCGCGCGCCGGCGTGCTGCGCGAGGTAGTACCAGGGCGGCATCCCACCATTGTCGCTTTGTCGGCGAATGCCCTTGAGCTTGCTAATCACCGTTTGCGGATCGTCGGCGTATTTGTCCCAGGTGGAAAAATTGAGATGCCGGCGGCCGCGCTCGACGTCGCGAACCACCATCCACGAAATCGGCGCGAGGCGGGTATACCAGCGCCATCGCGTCTGGTTGGAATGGCAGTCGTAGCATCCGCGGCGCAGGATCGATTCGACCTGCGGTGGCGCCGCGACATCCTGGGTAACCGGCGGATTGCTTCTCGACATCGGCATCAACTGGATCAGCACAAACACGACCACACACGCGCCCACTATCGTTTTGATGGGGCGGGTCACGGTGATTTCGCGATTTGGGTTTGTCGTGGCGAGGACGAACTACGCCACGACGCTAAGGCGCCGCCTACTGCGCGATAATCGTTCCCTGCGCAACATCGTGATGGAAATCATCGAAGAAGTGATATTCGCCCGGATCGAGTTTCGGCAGTTGAACGGTGATGCTGTGGCCGGGTTGCACCACGCGCTCCCGGTTGAGCTCGAAGCTTTCGAATTCGATGGCGGCGTCACCCTGATTGACCACTGTCAGCTTGATTGGCGTACCAGCCGCGACATTCAACGAAGCGGGCTGGAAATGGCCATCGGCAAATTTGAGCTCAGGCTGTGCCTGGTCGGCACGCGCCGGTGATGATGCGAACGCCGATACTCCAACCAATCCGGCGGCGACAGCGACGATCGCGATCTTTCGGACCTTAGCAATGATTCGCGTCATGGTGCGGATGATAATGAGAATGATTCTCAATTGCAAGCGCCTAACACGAATTTTCTTTACCCGTTTTGGAGTTCGGACCATTTCGCAGATTGGCTGTTCGAAAGCGCGGTTAGTGGCTCGCGAGTTTGGTCACATCGAGTTTGCCTGAAATGATTTCCTGCTCCGCCGATTTCGCACTCTCGAGCGCGTCTGGCGGAATTTTCGTCAGCAGGGCGGGGTTGTAAACGACGCTCACCTCGTCATCTTTCATCCCCAACTCGATCATCCCAGGATGAAAATTTCTCGCCTTGACCCGTGTAGCGAGATCCAGAAACGCGCGCGGGATATTCGTCACAGCGCTCGCAAGCACAGTATCGGGAACGATGTCGTTCTGATTGCGGTTCGCGCCGAATGCGTAGATGTGCCTTTGCTGCGCCGCCTGAAAGACACCGAGCCCGGCCGCGTCGGCGTTGTGGAACAGCAGGTCCGCGCCCTGGCTTATCTGCGCGAGTGCGGCTTCCTTCGCGGCGCCCACGTCATCGAAGCTTCCAGTGAAGCTCGATAGCATGCGGCCATCGGGACGCGCTGAGAGAAATCCCTTCTTGAATCCATTGAAGGTCAGATGAATCGCGGGAAGCTCAATGCCTCCGATGCATCCCACGATTCCAGTTTTGGTCATCTTACCGGCGAGGATTCCTTCGACATATGCGGCCTCCTCGATCTTGAAAGTGACCGAGGCGACATTTTCCGACGATTCGCTTCCCGAGGTGACGACGAAAAATGTCTTCGGGAATGACTTCCCTACCTTCAGTGCGGCGTCGGTATACTCAAAGCCATGCGCGAAGACGACGCCGAATCCGCGCGAGGCGAAATCGCGCATCGCATCCTCGAAGTCCGCCGGCGAGGTGGTTTGCACCATCGCGGTCTCGGCGCCGAGAGTCTTCTTGATGAGTTGCAAACCATCGAACGCCGCGGCGTTCCACCCGGCGTCGCTAACGGGACCGGGCGTCAGTAGTGCGACGCTGAAGACATCCTTGGACGGCGATGCTTCATTATGACTACATCCGATGGCGCTAAGGAAAATTGCCGCACAAAGAAGAAATGCGCAGGATCTAGTTAGCATTTTGATAAGTTACAACTCCTGCGGTCCCTCGATGGAACATTGTCATTCGATTCTATTTCGCAACGGCGCGTTGACTAGAGGAACACATCATTGTAATCGATAGTCCAGTCCAGTTTGGTAGCGGGCATGCCCTTGGATTTCGGTCAGAGGCTGGGAGACTGAAAAACTTGCTTGGGATTAGTCGCCGGATGCGTGCGAGTCTGCGCATCCTGATCGCAACGAGTTGCGCGTGCCTGTTGGCGTCGGCCTTCAGCGCTCCTCGCGCGCGTGCCGGAACTGAACCCTTCGCTCGTCCCGCAACGCTAGAACCTCAGGTTAAGTTCTGGGTGGATGTCTTCACCGCCTATTCGTATCGCGATTTCGTCCTCCTCGACCGCGATGATCCCTACAAGATGTACCAGGTCTACCATTTGCCCGGCGACGGTTGCCCAGGCCGCGACGAAATCGATTGGGTCAACGCCTATCTCAAGACCAAGTACGGCAACATCCTGACGCACCTCGCCGCAGGGCGCGAACCGATGGGCAGCGATGAGCGCCACGTTGCCGAAATGTTCAAGGGGCGAACTCCATATGCGCTTCGTCTTGCTGCGGAAAACCTGCGTGTGCAGGAGGGGCTCAAGGAACGCTTCCGCGAAGGTCTCCTGCGCAGCAAATACTATCGCCCCACGATGGAAAGAATTTTCAGGACCGCGGGTCTGCCGGTTGAGTTGGTAACGCTCGCCCAAGTCGAGTCGGGATTTCAGCGCGGTGCGCGCTCGAGTGCGGGTGCCGTTGGGATCTGGCAGTTCACTCGCGCCACCGGCAAACAATTTATGACGATTCGCGGCCGGCGCGATGATCGCCTCAATCCGACGCGCGAGACCGAGGCCGCCGCGAAGCTGCTCCGCGCCAACTACGAAACGCTTGGTGACTGGCCGCTTGCCATCACCGCCTACAACTACGGCACCGGCGGGACCGCTCGCGCGGCCGCGCAATGCGGTAGCGACTACTGCA
>JBGPMZ010000175.1:0-5872 GCA_041487255.1 Binataceae bacterium (SeqCode)
GGATGCATCCGGGCGCCTACGATGCGAAGGCGCGCCTCAAGTACATGGACGAGATGGGCATCTGGGCGATGGTCATGTACCCGAACGTTGGCGGCTTTGGGGCGCAGCAGTTCCTGAAACTGAATGACCCGGAGCTGATGCTCACCTGCGTCCAGATCTACAACGATTGGCAGACCGAGTGGGCCGCCGCCGACTCGCGCCGCCTGCTGCCCATCACCTCGATGCCGTTCTGGGACGTCGACGCCGCGGTGAAGGAGGCGCGCCGCTGCGCCGCCAAGGGCCACAAAGGGATTCTCTTCACCGGCGAGCCGCAGTACTACGGAAAGCCGCTGCTGGGCGATCCGCATTGGAATCCGCTTTGGGATGTGGCGGTCGAATGCGATCTGCCGATCAGTTTCCACATCGGCTCGGGCGACATGGCCGAGGGCCTCGCGAAGACCAGGGTTGCGACCTACGGCAAAATGGCGGCGTTCACCGAACTCGCGGTGGATATCTTCTTGCACAACGGTCTTCAGCTGAACGACCTGCTGATGTCGGGCGTGCTCGCGCGCCATCCGAAGATCAAGTTCGTCTCGGTGGAGAGCGGCATCGGATGGATTCCCTTCGTCCTCGAGGCGATGGACTATCAGTTCAAGGGCAACAGCGTGACTGAAGAGCATCCGGAATTCGACCTGCTGCCGTCGGAGTACTTCGCGCGCAACGTCTACGCCTGTTACTGGTTCGAGCAGACCGCGCCGCGCCGCCTGCTTGACAAGGTTGGGGTGGACAACGTGCTGTTTGAGACCGACTTTCCGCATCCGACCTCGCTCTATGGCGACGAGGTTCACGCGCGCATCAAGGGTGGACTCTCCGACTGCGAAGATTCGGTGCGGCGCAAGATACTCTGGGGAAACTCGGAGAAGCTTTACAAGGTCACGGGTCCTTCCGCGGCCGACGAGGCGAAGCGCGCGGCAGCCGTCGCATAGATGCTCAAGGTCGCCATTCTCGACGACTATGTGAAGGTCGCGCTGCAATCGGCCGACTGGTCCGTGCTTCGGGGCAAGGCGGAAATCACCGTCTTCGATCGGCACCTGTCGGAGGATGAGGCCGCATCGCTGCTGCAGCCCTTCGATGTTCTCTGCACGGTCCGCGAGCGAATGAGTCTGCCGCGCAGCTTGTTCCAGCGACTGCCCAACCTCAAGCTCGTCACCATCATCGGCATGTCGCTGCCTAACCTGGACATGGCGGCGGCGACCGAACATGGAGTGATCGTCGCCCATTCCAACTTCGCCAACCCCATCTATGCGGGCGTCTTCAATGCAACCCCGGAACTTACCTGGGGACTGATGATCGCGGTCGTTCGTCACTTCGACCTTGCGAGTCGGCGGATGCGCGCCGGCGGATGGCAGAGCACGATCGGAACCATCCTGGCCGGTCGCACGCTCGGACTGTTGGGGCTCGGGCGCATCGGAAAGCGGATGGCCGCATACGGCCGCGCCTTCGATATGAAAGTGATCGCATGGAGCCAGAATTTGACCGATGAGGCTGCAGCGGCCGTTGGGGCGCGGCGCGTCGAAAAGGATGACCTGTTCCGCCTGGCCGACGTTCTCTCGATCCACGTTCAGCTCAGCGATCGTACCCGCGGCTTGGTCACCGCGCGGGAGCTCGCGCTGATGAAGCCCGAGGCCTTTCTGATCAATACCTCGCGCGGACCGATCGTGGTCGAGGCTGATCTGCTCGCGGCGCTACGGGAACGTCGCATCGCCGGCGCCGGAATCGACGTCTTCGATGTCGAGCCGCCTCCCGCGGATCATCCCTTCCTCGCGATGGACAACGTCACCGTCACGCCGCATCTCGGCTACGTGACGCACGAAACGCTGCGGGCGTTCTACACCGACACGCTCGAGGCAGTGGTCGCCTTCGCCGCCGGCACACCGATCCGGGTAGCGAACCCAGACGCATTGGCTCACGCAAAACAGCGAAGGTCGTGACGGCCCGGCGAAACCGCGATCGCGCCTGCTAGGCCCACTCCTTGGGAACCGCTTGCGCCCGCTGATGGGTTAGCATCTTGGAGCGGCGCGACTGCTCTTCGGGCGTCACCGTCGCGGGGTCTTCGCGATACTCGGGACCCGCCGCCATCGCCTTTTTTACCGCCGGCCGCTCGCCGATCTCATCCAGCCATCGCTTGACGTTAGGAAATTCGGCGAGGTCGAGATTGCGACCCTGCGAAGTTGTCGCCCACGGATAGCAAATCATATCCGCGATGGTGTACTGGCCGGCGGCCAGGTAGCGCTTCTTGTGCAGCCCCAAGTTCATCACGCCGTAGATGCGATGTACTTCGTTGTCGAAGCGCAGCAGGGCGTATGCCTGATCTCCGTTTTTCGGATTCTGCGAGGCGCGCCGGAAGTGCCCCTGTTCGCCCATCTTGGGACCCTGGTTAGCCATCTGCCAATAGAGCCATTGCAGGACCTCGGCCTTCTGATGCGGTTCCTGCGGGAAGAACTTCCCGCTCTTCTCGGCCAGGTATTCCATGATGGCGCCGGACTCGAAGATGGTGATGGGCGCACCACCACCTTTGGGCTCGGTATCGACAATCGCCGGCATTCGGCCATTGGGTGAGATCCTTAGGAAGTCGGCAGTCAGCTGATCGCCGCGTCCGATATTGATCGCCTTGATGTTGTAGGGGATGCCGGCTTCCTCGAGCAGGATGGTAACTTTTTTCCCGTTGGGAGTGGGCCAGAAGTATACGTCAATCATGTTGTTGCTCCGTTGTGGCGCGGTGACCGCGCCGGTCTTACGAATGTTGCATGTGGCTACTCATCTATATACTTGCGTGCCGCCTTTACAATTCCACCTGGATTCCGATTTCGACCACCCTTTCCGGCGGGATGTGGAAAAAGGCCGTAGCGCGAATAGCGTTGCGCGACATGAACGCGAAAAGCTTTTCTCGCCACGGTGCCATTCCCGGAACCTTGTCGCCGGAGATGAGCGTCTCACGACTCAGGTAGTAGGTCGCTTCATCCAGATTCAGATCCAGGCCTAGTCGTTGACAGAGTCTCAGCGCTGCCGGCAGGTTCGGATTCTGCATAAACCCGTACCGCACGCCTACCTGGAAAAATCCCTGATCCAGCGGTTGAACACTCAGTCGGTCAGAGGCGGGAACGCGTGGCGCGTCCTCGATTGAAACGTGCAGCAATACCACTAACTCGTGCAAGACCCGATTGCGTTCGATGTGATGGAGCAGCATCGCAGGGACGCCTTCAGACCTTCCGCTTAGAAAAATCGCGGTGCCCGGTACGCGCACGACGGGCTTCTCGGAGAGTCGGTTAAGGAAGTCCCCTATCGGTTCCATACCCCTCGACAGGCGCTGCCCGAGAAGTGTGCGTCCGCGCTTCCAGGTGGACATCAGAAGGTAGCCCAGGATTCCGACCGTCAGGGGAAACCAGCCTCCGTGCGGAATCTTGAAGGCGTTCGCCCCGAGGAACGAAAGGTCGAGCACTAGAAACGGCGCACAAACCAACGCCGCCAAAGCCACCGGCCATCGCCATCGCTCGATGGCTACAAAAAACAGCAGCACGGTGGTGATGGTCATCGTGCTTGCCACCCCGACGCCGTAAGCACCCGCCAGACGTCCGGCGGAGCCAAATCCAATCACAAGGCCGACCGCGCCGAGCAGAAATATTGAATTGATGCCCGGCACATACACCTGTCCCGCTTCCTCGGACGAAGTCTGCAGGACCTTCATTCGGGGCAACTGACCAAGATTTATCGCTTGCCGGGTAAGCGAGAATGCTCCGGAGATCACTGCTTGAGAGGCGATAACCGTGGCGCAAGCTGCTAGCACTACCATCGGATAAAGAGCCCAGTCGGGAGCCAGATCGTAGAACGGGTTCATGAGAGCAGTTCCGCGGTGCAGAATCAGCGCGCCTTGTCCGAAGTAGTTGAGTATCAACGCCGGCAACACGATACACCACCAAGTCACCCGCATTGGACGAGCTCCGAAATGGCCCATGTCGGCATAGAGCGCCTCGCCGCCCGTCACCACGAGAAACACCGCCCCGAGTACTCGAAATCCAGCGCCGCCGTTGGAGCGAAAAAATCTGATCGCATGAAGCGGATTGATGGCGGTGAAAACGACCGGGTGCCGGATAATCGACGCGATTCCGAGGATGGCAATGGTCGCGAACCAGAGCAACATAAATGGGCCGAAGGTTGCTCCTACCTTTCCCGTGCCACGTTTCTGATATGCGAACAGCAGAATCAGTATGGTACAGGCGATCGGCACCACGTAAGGACGAAGGTGGGAATTCGCCTTCTCCAACCCTTCGATCGCACTCAATACGGAAATCGCCGGCGTGATGAGACCATCGCCGTAAAGTAAGGCCGCTCCGAACAGGCCGACCGCGATGAGAACGCCTCTGCGGAGACTTGGCGGCCCGGAGCTCAACAAGGCAACCAGGGCAATGATGCCCCCGTCACCCTTGTTGTCGGCTTGCACAACGATGGCGAGGTATTTAATTGAGATGACGACCATCAGAACCCAGAAGATGAGAGAAAGAATGCCCAGAACATTCGCCGCGGTAGGGGCAATTCCGGAGCCTTCGTGAAAACATTGCCGAAGCGCGTAGAGGGGGCTTGTCCCGATGTCCCCGTAGACTACCCCGAGTGAACCAATGCATAGAGCAGCCAGGTTCCGCGCAGCGGGCTCCTTTCGCTCCGGCTCGACCTCGGGCTCTGACGCTGTCAGTTCCGCTTCCAAACTCATCGCGCGAGTATATTCGAGGTGGTGCGATGGGAAAGACCTCGGGACACAAGTTCCGCAGCATTCGGCACAAAACGGAGTGACGCGACCCCCGGCAATCGGGATCAGTGGCCCCTCACTATGCATAGAGGCACGGCCAGTAACGGAACGAACCCCAGACACATTGCGGCGCACACCACGGCGTAATAGCTTCGCGCGGATGTACGGACATCCGCCGTTCGACCTTTTCGAGGCGATCTACACCACGCGCTCGATGCGCCGCCTCAAGCCCGACCCGGTCCCGCCCGAACTGATCGTCAAAGTTATCGAGGCCGCGACGATGGGACCCAGCGGCGGCAATCGTCAGCCGTGGATTTTCATCGTGGTGCGCGAGCCGGAGATGAAGGATTTCGTCGCGGTGCGATATCGCGCCGCATGGGAGCGCTACTTCACTCCCGCAGCGCGCGCGATCGTCGAGAATGATCCCGGCAGCCCACGTGGCCGCGTCCTGCGTTCGGCAAGGTATCTCGCCCAGCACGTCGGCGAGGCGCCGGTGCTGATCTTCGCATGCGTCAAGCGCTACACCGATCGCACTCGTGCCGGGCAGCCGATGCAGAATGCGATCTTCCCGGCGATCCAGAACCTCTGCCTCGCCGCGCGCGGCTACGGCCTCGGAACTTCGATCACTGGATTGCATATGATGTTCGCGGATGAGATCGACAAGCAGCTGGGCGTGCCGCTCGAGTACGCCAACATCGCCTTGATACCGATGGGCTATCCGATGGGGCGATGGGGCCGGCCGGAGCGCAAGCCCGCATTGTCGCTAACCTTCTGGGAAAAATGGGGCGCGCGGCGCGTTTCGGTCCCGGAGGCCTAGTCACTATCGACAGGTGCCCGCGCCTTCTCAGCGCCGCCATGGGCAGGCTTCTCGATTTTTTGCCTATTGCTCCTGGTAGCGGCCGCGGGATTTCCCGCGCTGGGGCGGCTCGCATGAGGCGATGCGGAAATTCGCCGACACATTTCAGCAATACACATCGCAGAATCCGGCGATGAAGTTCCTCGAGGCATGGAGATCCGATAGATGAAGTGCGGCGACCCTCTCACCCTCCCGAGGGGGATCGGGGAGGCGCGGACGGCGCTCTCAAACGCCCA
>JBGPMZ010000176.1:0-5863 GCA_041487255.1 Binataceae bacterium (SeqCode)
GACCGATGCGGGTTTGCCAACGCTATCAGAAGTCCGCCCAGGGCGCACTTGTTGAGGGGCGTTTTCTTCTGCCCGGAGGCCCAAAGCCCTCACCCGCGATCAGTTCCGCGCTTCCCGCGGCGCATGTGGAATCGGGTCCAAATGATATCTGGCCATGTTTAGCCCCCTCGATTCGAACCGCATTCAATCAATGCATTTGCACCTTGGCGGCAGTAAGCAGCGCGGCTTCGTGTGCGGCCTCGACGCCGAGTTTTGCCGGAAAGCGATTGTGCAGCGGGCTTAGCGAGGTACCAAGGTTCACGACCGCATACGTCATTCGCCCGAAAATGATGAACGGCGCGGGCACCAGATCGATTGCATCCTTGAATTCGCGCAGCTCCCCGTCATCCCATCCCAGCAGCGCGCTGATGAACATGTAGATCGGCAGCGAGCCGACCAGCGAGATCATTATGACCAGCCACGTATTTGCCGTATGTCCGGGGCCTTGCCACAGCGAGGTCGCGATCGCGCGCAGGATCAGGTAGTTGGCGAGTCCGGACAGAATCGGATTTACGAAGGTCTGCCAGACACTGAAGACCGGCTTGATGACGTAAAGCGACATTACCGGCCACACGATTATCGCCTTGAGCGCCGCCGACGCGGTGAAAGCCCAGAACAGCCCGTGGAAGCCCCACCATTTGATGAAGAACCAGCACATCAGGATGCGCGCCGTGTGCTCGATGACGGCGGCCCAGGTGAACGTTCCAGTTCGTCCCACCGCCTGGAAGACCTGATCGGGTTCGCGCACAAAAAAATCGAACAACCGAAAAATGTGGATCAGAACCAGCACCCCAACCGCGCGAGAGAACTGCGGTGGCAATAGCCCCTCGATCAGCGGACCGCAGAACACGATGTACGCACCACCCATCATCGTCGTCGCCATCAAACCCCAGCGCAGCCCCTGGTCGATGTAGCGCTGCGTCAGCTTGATCATGTCTTGCGAGTAGCTTTCGGAGATCGACGGCATCAGCGAAAGGAAAATCGACGCGCCGGTTTCCAGGTACGCGAAGGTCAGTCCGTAAACGACAATCCAGATTTCGTTGAGCTCGAGGAAGTTGGGCAACAGCGCGCCCATGATCACCGGAACCGTCCCCCAGGTAAAAAACGGCATCACGGTTCCGGCCGTCAGCTTGGCCCCGTACACGATCGATTTCTTCAGGGTGTCGCGATTGAAGTGAGCGAGCATGATGGTGAGCAGCCGCATCCCCATCCACTCGTAGAAGATGCAGCTAATCAGGCCGAGCACCAAGTTGCCCACGATGAAGCCGAAGGCGAACCCCATCACCACGCCCATGCCTTCGCCGAAGGCCGGATGCATCAGTCCCCAGTGGCGTCCGACGATCGCGCCGATCATTTCGAACGCGGGGATCATGACGAAGAACAGCACGACCTCGAGTTGCGCGTAATCGAAACGTTGCTGCGCACGAAACAGGGCCGAGAAGGTGGTGAAGAACGGCGGAAACCACGCCAGGGAATTGAGCACCACGAACCAACTGAGATACGCGAATGCG
Source organism: Binataceae bacterium (SeqCode) (assembly GCA_041487255.1). GTDB lineage: Bacteria > Desulfobacterota > Binatia > Binatales > Binataceae > DATGKG01. The sequence goes on from JBGPMZ010000176.1 coordinate 1,551, forward strand.
GTGCCCGGCAGTCCGATCGCGCCCAGCATACCCAGCGCCGCCAGTGCGATGATGCCCAGCAGCAAATGAAACCATACGAAGAACTGCATGTAGGTGATCGCGCGTCCGGGCTCTTTGACGCGAAACTCGGCGTAGTACTTGACCATCGCCTGGCTGGTGCCCAAATCCAGCAGCGGGATCAGGAACAGCATTACCTGCGCGACCGCCTGCCCGGCGCCGCGCGCCTCGAGAAACGGATTGATGAAATTGCGATCGATCCAGAAGGTGACGAGGAAGTTGAACGGGATCATCACGAAGATGTTGAGCAGGTAGTTGTACATGAAGCCCGACAGCGCGCGATGAAAGCCAACCACCTCCCAGCGCGGATCGCCATGCGCGACTGCAACTTGAGGCATCTCTTGCGGCATCGCGGCAGCGCCGAGCGACGCAGGCTTCGGTTCCAGCACACCCTGGCGATAGAAATGCTCAACCTCCTCGGGATGCAGCTTGCTGTAACGCCGCGCCCACACGAGGCCGATCACGATCGCCGCGAACGTCGCCCCGAAGATGCCGATCAGAATCCACACCGCGAGGGGACCTGGAACCGGCGCGGCGATCCACCGGCCGTAGCGCACGGGCGCGATGCCGACCGATTCGCGCGTCATCGCATAGAGCAGCCAGTTGAAAAAGAAGAAGCGCTGGAAGTCGTAGTTCTGCGCGCCATGCGCACCTTGCAGCATCCGCAGGTAGCTGCGCTCGCGCTCGACCAGGTCGCCCTCTTTGATCCAGACGTTGAGTATGTAGATGGTGCCCGTGCCGAGCTTGGCGCGCATCAGAATCGGCGTCGCGGGACGAATCGGATCAGAGGTCGTAGTCGCGACCATCACCGTTGCCGCGGATGAAACTGTGAGCAGGCTGCGCTCCTGGATTCGCACCGCCGATTTCCAACTCACATTGGTTGCGATCGGATCGGCGGCGGGACCGACATAGCTGATTATCGCCGCGAACTTCTCCGCCGCCATCGCATGCGCGGGACCGGGCGGCGCTTCGACCACTCCGGTCTGCTCAACCGCACCATCGGTCAGGGCCTTGAGCGACGCCCCATCGACCTCGGCACCGAGGATTACAACCAGTCCCATGCCATTGCTGACGCGGGCTTTTAGCGCGTCGAGTCCGGGACCGGGAGACGGAAGTTGATCCTGATAAACCGCGGCCTGCGCATCGGCAAGGGCGGCGACGGTGTGGGTCGACGGATCGAGTTCGAGGCGATGAAGTACGAGTGTTTCGCGTCCCTGGTAGTAGAGGGGGAAAGGAGGTTCCGCGTCAGCCGCGAATCCGGTTTCCGCGATGCCGACCATCAGGAGCAGTAGCATCGCGATAACGAGGCAACAGCGTGCCGCGCGGTTCAACAGAGATGTAGACATCGAGTCCCAAGCGCACCATACGATATGCGGGCGCATTCGCCAAGGAAGTTTTCTGAAAAGCGCAGCCAAGGCTAGAATGCGGCATCGCATTGGTGCGCGCGGCCTCGCGCGAAACATTGGAGGAGTCAGTTGAGCGACATCGAGTCCGGCTCGCCGCGTCCTGCTTTCGTGTGCAACCTCGGCGTGATGAACGATGGGGAACGCGCTCGCTACACCGCACTATCGCGCAGGCTGATGGGCGCGAGCGAGGAGCGGCGCGAGCTCGACAACGGCTACGCCTTCAGGCTGGCCGCGGAGAAGATCTCGCTGCGGGAAATCGCGGAGTGGGTGACCTTCGAGCGGCGATGCTGTCCGTTCTTCAATCTTCAAATCGAGGCGGAACCGAATGACGGCCCGATTTGGTTGCGGATGACGGGAGCTAGCGGAATCAAGCAATTCATCCTTTCGGAGATCGGCGCCTGAGGCGGGCGACTCGAAGCATCCGCACACCATCAAGAGAGCAGGCAGCAGGTTCATTGAGTTCGAAGAAGCAACGTAACGCCGAGCGCCGCAAATCCGATCGTCGCGAACTTGATCGTAGAGAGACCGCGTCCGACAAGCATACGCCGGCGCGCCGCTTCTGGACGCTCGCGACGCTCCCGGATACGCCTCTGGCGGCGCTCGCGATCACGCTGCTGGTGTATCTCCGATGCCTCGGTAACCGCTTCGTATACGACGACAACGAGATGATCGTGATCAACCGCTCGATCGGCGATTGGGCGATGGTATGGCGATCGTTCGTCAACGATTCGTGGTGGTTTCGCAATCCTTATAAACTTCCGCAGAGCGCGTACTACCGGCCGCTTCAGGATGTGTGGTTGTCGGTGAACTATCATCTGTTCGGGCTCGCGCCGCCCGGATGGCATCTGATGATCGTCGCGGTCCATTTGATCGTGGTGTGGCTGGTGTTCCGCATCGCGCGCGAACTCACCGACTCGCGATGGACTCCGATCATCGCCGCGACGCTGTTCGGAGTGTTGCCGGTTCATGCGCAGGCGGTGGTATGGCCCACGGCGATCCCGTTGCCGATGGGTGCGGTGTTCGAACTTGCGGCGCTGCTCTTCTTCATTCGCAGTAGACGCGACGCGAGGGCCACGCAGATTCTCGCGCCGCTATTCTTCGCGATGGCCTTGCTCAGCCACGAATCCGCGGTGCTGTTCCCGCTGTTGATCGCGGCCTACGTCGTTTGTCTCGCGCCCGCGCCCCGAAGCAATCCGTCCGCGGAGGTGTCATGGCGCGAACGCATCGCGAGCGCTTCGGTTGCGGCGGCGCCGTTCTTTCTCGAGCTGGCGGCCTATCTCGTTGTTCGATTCCTCGTACTCGGTTTCATCAGCCGCGCGAACCTCACCAGCACCATGACCCGGACTCAGGAGTTGCTGACGATCCCGAGCGTGCTCGCGACCTACGCGCTGATGTTGATCGCGCCGTGGCTAGCAGCCCCGGTGCATCCAGTCGAGATTGTTACGTCGCTGGGCTCGCATGAGTTCTACCTGCCGATGCTCGCGCTGATCGGCCTGGCCGGCGCCGCGGTTGTCGGCTTGTGGAACGATCGCCGCAGGCTGCTGTACCTGTTCTGCGCGCTGTGGATCGCGATCAGCATAGTTCCGGTGCTGAACCTGCGCGCGTTCACCCCGATCGCTCTGATCGAAGATCGCTACCTGTATATGGCGTCGGCGGCGTGGTGCATCGCGATCGCCGAGCTTGCGGTTGCACTTCTGCCGCGACTTGAGCCATCGGGCCGGCTGCTCGCCGCGACGACCGCGATCGTGATCGTGATTTGCGCCGGCATCCTGTTCCACGTCGAGAGCTTCTGGCACGACGAGTACGCGCTGTTCTCGAGCTGCGTGGAAATTTCGCCGCGCTCCAGTCTATGTCACGACCGGCTCGGGGTAGCCCTCATCGATCGCGGCGACGCCAAAGGCGCGGAGCGCGAATTCACCATCGCGCACGAGATCACGCCCGACAACGGCGTGAGTCTCTACCATCTCGGATCGGTACACGTGAGGATGGGCCGGACCGAAGACGCACTGGGCGAGCTGAAGCGAGCGCTTGCGATTCTCCCCGACGCGCCGGCCAGCGCCTACGTCGAGTATGCGAGCCTCGCGGACTCCGTGGGTAAAGCCGAGGAGCGGGAGGACGCTCTGCGTCACGCTGAGAAACTTCCCGATGGCGTAAAGACGGCAGAGGTTGGGCGTGCTCGGTTGATGGTTATGCACGGAGATTTTGCGGGTGCCGAGAGCTTCCTTCGCGCCGCCATCGCCCGAGATCCGCGCAATGCCAACGAGTGGACGCTGCTCGGCGTTAGCCTCTCACGCCAAGGCCGCAATGGCGAAGCGATGGAGGCCTATCAGCAATCGCTAAGGCTCAAGCCGGACCCTGCACTACAGAGGATCGTATCGCAGATGCGTGGCGGCCAATAACTCTGTTCAGCAGCACCCAGCTCGATTCAAGTTGCGTAAGCACGCATTGATATCGTTTAGCGTGAAAAACTGACCTTATTTCGTCTAATCCGGCTTCTTGACACTTATTGTCAAGTGTCCAGCATCTACGCAACTATCTATGGGCTGACCTGAGCGATTATAGGATTAATTCGCCCGAAACGGGCTCGAGCCTATTTTGACATTGCCGGAGGGGAAGAATGTCGGAGGATGGTTCGGGCCCGTCATCTTGTGATGGGTTTGTTTCGGCATTTTCGGCAGCGGAAGTTGTGCGACTTGAGGTCCCTCGCAGAGCCTCAGGACCACGCTCGACGATGTCTCGCAGTGGGTTTGTTTCGCGATTTTTCAATTAGCAATTCGACCTATCGGAGAACGAATACCCGGCCCTCGCGAGGAGGGCCGGGTACTTCAATTCTGATCGTCATCTCGCCAA
>JBGPMZ010000177.1:0-5860 GCA_041487255.1 Binataceae bacterium (SeqCode)
AATGAGGCCAAGGTGCACATTGCGGGAGGTCTCGCGCACACCTACACCGAATGCGCGCAGATTTGGAATCCAATTCACACCGACATCAAGGTCGCGCGCGACGCGGGGCTGCCCGAGTTGATTCTCCATGGAACCGCGACGCTCGCGCTGGCGGTGTCACGCGTCGTTCATTCGGAAGCCGGCGGCGATCCGGCGCGCGTCGCGCGTATCGCGGGACGTTTCAGCGGCATGGTACTGATGCCGTCGGACCTCACGGTACGAATGCTCGCGCGCGAGGCTTTCGATGGAGCTGACATCGTTCACTTCGACGTGCTGACGCAAACCGGCGAGCCTGCTATTTCGAATGGCGCCGTGGTGCTGCGCCGGTGAATCACCACTGAGGAGACTGGCAGCTCGTGAAAGTCAGAGCCGCGATCGCAAACCAAGCGGGCGAGCCGCTCGAAATCACTACGGTCGATCTCGAAGGACCTCGCGCGGGCGAGGCGTTGGTCGAAATCAAAGCGACCGGCATCTGCCACACCGACGCCTTCACGCTGTCCGGCGCTGATCCCGAAGGGTTGTTCCCGGCGATTCTCGGACATGAAGGCGCGGGCATCGTCGTCGAGACTGGAGTCGGCGTGACCTCGCTGAAGAATGGCGACCACGTCATCCCACTTTACATTCCCGAATGCCGCAATTGTCCGAGCTGCCTGTCCGGCAAGACCAATCTCTGCACGGCGATTCGCGAAACGCAGGGCCGCGGCGTGATGCCCGATGGCACCAGCCGCTTCTCGCGCGGCGCCGCGAACATTCACCACTACATGGGTACCTCGACCTTCGCGAACTACACGGTGGTGCCGGAGATCGCGCTCGCGAAGATTCGCGAGGACGCGCCCTTCGACAAGGTCTGCTATATCGGATGCGGCGTCACGACGGGAATCGGCGCGGTCATCAACACAGCGAAAGTTCAGCCGGGCGATCGCGTGGTCGTGTTCGGCCTCGGTGGCATCGGGCTCAACGTGATTCAGGGCGCGCGGCTGGCGGGCGCCGGGATGATCGTCGGCGTCGATGTGAATCCGGCGCGGCGCGCGATCGCGGAAAAATTCGGGATGACGCATTTCGTCAATCCGAAAGAAGTCGAGGGCGACCTCGTTGCGTATGTCGTCAACCTCACGCGCGGCGGTGCGGATTTCTCCTTCGAATGCGTGGGCAACGTTTCGCTGATGCGCCAGGCGCTGGAGTGCTGTCAGCGCGGATGGGGCACCTCGGTGATCATCGGTGTCGCGGGCGCGGGCCAGGAAATTTCCACGCGTCCGTTTCAGCTCGTGACCGGCCGGACCTGGAAGGGAACCGCGTTCGGAGGCGCCAAGAGCCGCCGCGACGTGCCCAAGATCGTCGAATGGTACATGGACAAGAAAATCAACATCGATGATCTGATCACGCATACGATGCCGCTGGAGAAAATCAACGACGCTTTCACCCTGATGCACGAGGGCAAATCGATTCGCAGCGTCGTTCTCTACTGACGCGCCAATGACGCCTCGAACATCAACACTGGCGCTTGCGATCGTTCTGTCGGCGGCCTCCGCATGTTCGCTCTTCGACAAGAAATCGCCGCAGCAGGAATACACCGAAGCGCTGATGCGCGGGAACTCGATGCAGGCCAGCCAGGTCTGGCTCAACATGAGTCCCGAGGACCGCATGAAATTCGCGCGCGGCGAGGGATTCAAGCCCGACGATCAATCGGCGAAGAAGGACGTTCAGCGAATGATGATGAATCACTACGGCGGCCAATCGGGCGAAGGCTCGAACGGCGGCGAACAGCTGCAGGAACAGGTTCCCACTCCGCTCGGCGCGAGCCTGCGGGACCTCCCAGCGGCTGCCGAGTCTTCCTCATCAGGCGGCAAGGAATAGCGATGGATTTCGGCTTCAACCCTGAGCAGCAACTTCTGCAGAGCACGTTGCGCGATTTTTCCAGGCGCGAACTCGAACCGCATTACATGAGCCGCGACCGCGACGCCGACCTTCCTTCGGAGCTCATCAGTAAGCTCGGCGATCTCGGCGTCCTCGCGCCGATGGTCGAACCGCGCTTCGGCGGCTCAGGACTCGACTACCTATCGCTCGGCATCGCGCACGAGGAGATCGCGCGCGGCGACTTCAACGCCGCGTACGTATTGCTGATCGCGGCACTGATCGGAGCAATCGTCGCGCGCAATGGTGATGAAAGACAGCAGGCGGCGTTCCTGCCGCCCATTTGTCGCGGCGCTTTCGTTACCGCACTCGCCGTAACCGAACCAAGCGGCGGCTCCGATGCCGCTCATATAAAAATGCAGGCGCGGCGCGACGGCGACACTTACATCCTCAATGGCGAGAAGACGTCGATCTCGTTCGCGAGCGCGGCATCGACCGCGCTGGTGATGGCGCGCACCGGCACCCTCGAGCAGGGAGCGCGCGGCGTCAGCGCATTCTATGTCGATTTGAATTCGCCCGGCGTCAGCCGCACGCGCTTTCGCGATCTCGGTTCGCGCGCCGTCGGGCGCGGGAGTCTCTTCTTCGATTCGGTGCGCGTGCCCGCCGATTCGCGCATCGGCGCCGAGGGTGCGGGCTTCGTGCAAGTGATGCAAGGGTTCGATTTCAGCCGCTCGATGATTGGCTTGATGTGCATCGGCGCAGCGCAGCAGAGCGTCGACGAGACCTGCGCCTACGTCGTGGAGCGCCAGGCGTTCGGTGGGAGCCTCGCGCGCTTCGAGGGCGTGTCGTTCCCGCTCGCCGAGGCTGCGGTGAAACTCCGCGCCGCGCGCCTACTCTGCTACGAAGCGCTGTGGCGCAGGGATCGCAACGAGCCGCATGGATGGATCTCGGCGGGAGCGAAGTGGTGGGCGCCGGAACTCGCCGCGGAGGTTCTCCATCAATGCCTGCTGCTGCACGGCCATCTCGGATTCTCGCTCGATTTGCCGCATCAGCAGCGCATGCGCGATGTGATCGGTCTCGAAATCGGCGACGGCACCGCGCAGATCATGAAGTCGCTGGTTGCGCGCGAGATCATCGGCAAGGACGCGCGCCCTTACTAAGCGGCACTCCACGTTCAGCGCGAAAGAAATCTCCGCGCGCGATCTCACGCCGCGCACCCTCTTCATCGGAAACGAAAACGCCCACCAAGTAAACGCGATAGCCTTGGAACCTGCGCCGCGTATCGAGGAGCCATTCGCGGCGCGTTCCTCTGATTGGCCGATTCGATACGACAGTGCTATGCAACGGTGATGCTGTCGCCGTATCGCGTACTCGATCTCACCAACGAGCGCGGCCTGCTCTGCGGCCAGATCCTCGGCGATCTGGGCGCGGATGTCATCAAGGTTGAACCGCCGGGCGGTTCGCCGGCGCGAAAGCTCGGCCCGTTTTTCCAGGACCAGCCCGATCCCAACCGGTCGCTCTACTGGTGGTCGTACAATCGTAACAAGCGGAGCATCACGCTCGACCTGACGCGCGCCGAGGGACGCGAGATTCTTTTCCGCCTCGCGAAGGACGCGCATTTTCTGATCGAGTCGGACAATCCCGGCCATCTCGCGTCACTCGGCCTTGGGTACCAGGATCTGGCGGCGAAAAATCCGGCGCTCATCGGCGTATCGATCACGGCGTTCGGACAAGACGGTCCGAAAGCGAGCTATGCGGACAGCGATTTGGTGATCCTCGCGGCGGGCGGACCGCTGGTGCTCACCGGCGACGACGACCGCCCTCCGGTGCGCGTCAGCGTGCCGCAGGGCTATCTGCACGCCTGCGCCGATGCCGCGGTCGCGGCGCTCGCGGCGCATCATGAGCGCTGTTTCTCCGGACTCGGCCAGCACGTCGATGTGTCGGCGCAGCAATCGCTCGCGATCGCCACGCAGTCGAGCATTCTTGCCGCACCGCTCGACGCGGACCAGTATCGCCGCGCATCGGGCGGCGTGAAGGCCGGCAACCTGGTCGCGCAACTCGTCTGGCCCGCGAAGGACGGATGGATTTCGTGCACCTTCCTGTTCGGCTCGGCACTCGGCGTCTTCACCACCAAGCTGATGCGCTACCTGTGCGAGCAGGGATGTTGCGACGAGGCGACGCGTGACAAGGACTGGATCGGCTTCGGCCAGGCGCTCGCGACCGGCGTGGAACCGATCTCGGAATACGATCGCGTGCGCGGGATTTTGTCGGCCTTCACGGCGCGCCACACCAAGGCGGAGCTGCTAAGCCTCGCGATCGAGAAGGGTTTTCTGTTCGCACCCATCTCGACCATCGCGGAGGTGGCCGAGAGCCCGCAACTTCGCGCGCGCGACTATTTTCAGGAGGTTGAACATCCTGAACTTGGACGCTCGTTTCGCTATCCCGGCCCGTTCGTGAAATTCAGCGAGTCGCCGATTCGCTATCGTTTGCGTCCGCCGCTGATCGGCGAGCACAACCGCGAAATTTACTGCGGCGAGCTCGGAATCTCCGAGCGCGAGATCTCCGAACTCCAGACACGAGGGATCATCTGATGGCGCGGCTGCCGCTCGAAGACGTAAAAATCCTCGACTTCATGTGGGTGATGGCGGGGCCGGCCGGAAGCCGAATGCTGGCCGACTATGGCGCGACCATCGTGCGCATCGAGTCGCCGACCCGGATCGATACCGCGCGCACCCTGGCGCCGTATCAAAACAACCAGATCGGTCCCGACGCATCGGCGCTATTCAGCAACTGCAACGCCGGCAAATTCGGTATCACTCTCGATATCGGAAATCCGCGCTCGCGCGAGGTCATTTTCGATCTCGTCAGGTGGGCCGATGTAGTCGCCGAGTCGTTCTCGCCCAAGGCGATGCGCGCGTGGGGTCTCGACTATCCGGCAATTCGCAAAATCAAGCCCGACATCATCATGCTCAGCACCTGCCTGATGGGGCAGACTGGTCCGCTGGCGAGGTTCGCGGGTTTCGGAAATCTCGCGGCTGCGATTTCGGGCTTTCACAACATCACGGGATGGCCCGATCGTCCGCCGGCAGGCCCCTTCGGCGCCTACACCGATTACATTTCGCCCCGCTTCACCGCCGTCGCGATCCTCGCGGCGCTCGAATATCGCCGCCGCACCGGCAAGGGTCAGTACATCGATCAGTCGCAGGCCGAGGCGTCGTTGCATTTTCTCGGCCCCGCGCTGCTCGACTACAGCGCCAACGGACGCACGCAGTTTCGCGCCGGCAACAGCGACCCCGACCTCGCCCCGCACGGCATCTATCCCGCCGGCGGTGAAGACGAGTGGGTGGCCATCGTATGCAGAGGCGACGACGACTTCCGTGCGCTATGCGAAGTGATGAAGCGCACCGAGCTGGTGCACGACCAACGTTTCAGGTCGCGCGAGGATCGCCGGAAGAATGCTTCCGCGCTGGATGAGATCATCTCGAGCTGGAGCCGCGGATTCGAGCCTCGCGAGGCTGAGCGGTTGCTGCAAGCGCGATCGATTCCGGCGCATGCCGTGCAGAACAGCCGCGAATACTATACCGACCCGCAAATTACGCATCGCGGCCATTTCGTCGAGCTGCCGCATCCCACCTATGGGAAGACCACCGTCGAGGGACCGCGCGCGAAGCTCTCGCGCACACCGGCGCAGGCTCGCCGCGCCGCGCCGACGCTGGGCCAGGACAATCAATACGTGCTCGAAACCATCCTCGGCTATAGCGACGAACGGATCGGCGACCTGGTCGGTTCCGGCGTGCTCGGATAGCCAGCGCGCCTAGAAGAGATGGCGGCCGCCGTCGACGCGGAGGCACTCGCCGGTGACAAATTCCGTCTCGATGAGAAACAGCACCGCCCTCGCAACTTCCTCGCCGCCGCCCCATCGCCGTAGCGGTGTCGCCTCGATGACGCGCGAGGTCTCCTCCGCCGTGAA
>JBGPMZ010000178.1:0-5838 GCA_041487255.1 Binataceae bacterium (SeqCode)
ATCGGTGCCCGACGAAAGGATCGACGCGAGAACTTTAACCGGCTTGTTGGTGTACTGCTTCGCAACCGATGACGCGCAAAGAATCGTCGCCGCTGCGCCGTCACCGATGGGCGAGCACATCAGGCGCGTGAGCGGCTCGGCGACGGTCGGGGAATTGAGGATGTCCTCAAGTGTGTAGACTTCCTGATACTGCGCGTGTGGATTGAGGCTGCCGTTACGATGATTCTTCACCGCGATGCGCCCGAACTGCTCCTTGGTGGTCCCGTAGCGCTTCATGTGCGAGCGCGCGCCGGCGGCATAGAAATCCATGAACATCGAGCGCGATTCGCCTGCGCCCTCGCTCTTCTTGGGCGCCTCGCCGCGCGCCTCACGCTCCTTGCGCAGCGCCTCCTGCTGCGCGTTCATGTCGGCGATCATCTGCTGCATCAATTCGACATCGACCGCCGAGCCGATCGCGGCGAACGATTTCTTCTTGTCGGCGTGGTACAGCTTTTCCATCCCGAGCGCGAGCACCACGTCGTACATGCCCGAGGCGATATACAGCCAGGCGAGGTGAAACGCGGTCGCGGAGCTGGCGCAGGCATTCTCGCAATTGATGATCGGAATCCCACCGACGCCCATGTCGCGCAGGACGACCTGTCCGCGCACGCACTCCTGGCCGGTGACAAGACCCTCCATTGCGTTGCCGACGACGGCGGCCTGGATTTTATTTTGATCCACCCCCGCGCTCGAAAGTGCGGCATTGACCGCGTCGCGCGCGATCACTTTCATGCTGGTGCCGAGATACTTGCCGAACTTCACCATGCCGGCGCCGATAACCGCTACTTCACGCATATGGATGTCTCCTTGATGGCGGGCCTGACTCGCCGCTTGCGGCGACGATAACCCAGCGCGTTGGGGCCGGGCAAGCCGCCGAACCCTTTACCGGTTTGGTGCGATTTTAGGGAAATGACACATGCACGCCACGATTGTGCCTACGAGGCAATCGCAAGAAGTAACGTCATCGGTGGGCGCTATTTTGCGTTGATTCACTATCTTTCCATCTGGCCACTCGCCTGCTGGAGGTGGTGGTGGTAGTGGCTTGGGGACCGCCAAATATCAAACTGGGGGATGCTGGTGGAAACATGCGGCGGCGGATCAAATCAGACACGGTCAGGTTTTCTCTTTCTGCCGAATCCCGAAGGTTCTCGAGTTCCTGCGATGACAGTCGCAATGAGAATACGATCCCCGCGTCTGCCTTTCTGGGGCGCGGGCTTTTCAGGGGTTCCAGATACTTACCGGGTTTCGCCGTCCGTCCCATTTTCCTTTTCACTGGATTCTCCTGGATGATCGAACCGCCCCGCCCACTGGCGGTACGCGTCGAGTTCTCTACGACCGCTCTCGTACCCGGTGTGGACGTACCAATGGCCGGCCTCGCGAGCTGCGGATAACGCAATTGTCCACATAACTCCGGACCGGTCGGGGCCAACCATGAGGTGCGTCGCCCTTTGATCTGAGTGGTTGAGAAAAAATAGGCACCGGGTATCGCGCACCTGATCCACTTTGACCGGCCCCAATTTATGTTCCGTTGAACAGTGAGACAAATTATCGTCATCCCAATCGAAGACTTCTACCGGCGGCATCCGACGGGTCGGTTGCAGAGGCCTGCGCTTTGTATTACGTTTGTAATGCGGAGTCAAGGCGAGACATGAAAATCGAGTTCCTTCTTATCGCAGACGCCGTGGAAGCGGTCAACGGTAAACTTTATGTCATGGGCGGCTGCTGGGATCGCCATACAACTGCCAGTTATCCCGCTAATATCAGACTCGGAGTCGCGGTCGCTCTGAGAGTGGCGCCAACGGATCGAGGACTCCTCAAGATCGCGATCAAAGTGACCGACGATAAGGGAGATCTCGTTACCCCCGAAATGCTGGGCGAGATCGACCTTCAAGCAGAACGTACTGGCCGGGCCTTGCTTGCCGTCAACTCCGCTCTGCAAATCACACATTCGGGCAAATACGAAGTACACGTTCAAGTTGGCGACAAACTCTCGCAGATTGAGGCGTTTGAATCTGGTCTTACTTTCTCATCCTGACAGAGCAGTTTTCTTTCCGTATTCCGTCTCCAGCAGGGAGAGGGCCGGTAGTGCGCCGGGTGGGGTCGGGATTCGCGAATCGCGGACGCGATCAGGGGCTTAAGCGAGCCGATATCCGCTCGACGGGCAAGGCGATGCTTGAGGATCGTCGACCTAACCCCCTAACCCCTTCGCTTGCGGGAAGGGGAATCAGAGAAGATGACGTTACGCGAATGAGCCTTTCAGCGCCGCGATGTTCTTCACGTCGCAGTAGAAATCGAAGCTCCAGTTGCCGCCCTCGCGCCCGACGCCCGAATTGCGGCTGCCACCGAATGGCGCCGCCAACTCGCGCACGAAGAAGCAATTCACCCACACCGTGCCCGCGACGACCTTGCTCGCGATGCGCATCGCATGGGCTTCGTCTTTGCTGAAGATCACCGCCGCCAAGCCATAGTCGGTGCCGTTGGCGAGCTTCATCAGCTCGTCCTCGTCGCGCCAGGTCTGCCAGGTGAGAACCGGACCGAAAACTTCCTTCTGGACGATTTCCATATCCTGGGTCGCTCCGTCCATCAGCGTCGGCTCGAAGTAGAGCTGACCGGCCTTGTCGCGATGACCACCCCATAGCGGCTTGACGCCCGCCTTCACGGCGCGATCGACGAATCCTTCGACCCGCTTGTAATGCTCGGGCGTGATGAGGGGGCCGACCTGTGTGGTTTTCTCGCGCGGGTCGCCGACCGTCATTTGCGAAGCTGCGGCGCGAAATTTCGCGAGGAACTGATCGGCGATTTTCGCTTCGGCCAGGATGCGCGTGCCCGCGAGGCATACCTGACCCGCGTTGAAGTATTGGCCGGCAGCGGTCTTCGCGGCCGCATCGAGGTCGGCATCGGCGCAGATGATGAACGGCGATTTGCCGCCCAGCTCGAAAGCTACCGGCGTCAGCGAACGCGCCGTCGAGGCGCCGATTAGACGCGCCGTGTCGGTCGAACCGGTGAAGCTGAGGCGATCGATATCGGGATGCGCGGCGAGTGCGGCGCCCGCTTCCTCGCCGATACCCTGCACGATGTTGAGCACGCCGGGAGGAAGGCCGGCTTCGGTCGCGAGATCGCCCATCATCGAGCAGGTCAGCGGCGCCCACTCGGGAGGCTTCACCACCGCAGTGTCGCCGGCTGCGAGGCACGGACCGACTTTCCAGGTGGTGAGCATGAAGGGACCGTTCCATGGCGTGATGAGCGCGGCCACGCCGGCGGGATCGAAGCGCACATGATTCACGACTTCGGGCGAGTCGATTTTCTCGTCATTGAGCCGCAGCGCGCGGTCGGCGAAGAAGTTGATGTTGAGCGCGGCGCGCGGCACCATGCGCGCGCTGTTGCCGATCAGCAGCGAGCCGTTGTCCTCGGTTTCGACCGCCGCGATTTCCTTGCCGTGATCGAGAATCGCTTGCGCAAAGCGTTTGAGGATCGGAAGGCGTCCTTCGGGACCGAGCGCGGCCCACTTCGGATAGGCGCGCCTCGCCGCCGCAACCGCGGCATCGATCTCTTCGGGACCTCCGGCGCTCATGTCGGCGAGATGCTTGCCGTCGATCGGCGAACAGTTCGCGTACTTGCGCTTGGATTCGACGCGCTTGCCGTCAATGAAATGATCGGTTGAAACGCTCACGCCCGCGACTTTGGTAGTTGCCATTGGATTGACCTCTTACGATTGCTTCTTGCGATTAGCTCGACGTTTGATCGTCGAACCAGAGACAGCATCGAGCTGTAATGCAAATATCTGCCGCAACGAAGGTTGCCGCCCTTCGGGCGAGCGCGCCCCGCTGCCCAGCCATAGCACCAGAAATGCGAAATACAAGGCGAACAGATTATACGCGAGCAGCGCGGGATCGACCTCGCGGGCGATCTCACCGCGATCCTTGGCGCGCTCGATGAGACCGCTCAGCCGGCTGAAGAGATCATCCATAACCAGGTCGACGCCGTGACGCTCACCGCGCACGAACGCCAGTTCCTTGACGAAGATGCGCGCGAGGCCGAGGTCGCGCAGGTTCTGGCGCAACATCACGCCGAACACGTGCATCATCTGCTCGATGAACGGCGCTTCGGGCACCTTGGCGAAGGCGCGCCGGATCGCATCGCCGACTTCCTCCTGGAACATCATCACCAGCAACGCTTCCTTCGATTTCGCATGGAAGAAAAGCGTGCCCTTCGCGACGTCGGCCAGCTCGGCGATTGCGCCGGTGGTGGTCGCCTGGAAACCCTTGGTCCGGAACAACTCGCGAGCCGCGCGGATGAGGCGCTCGCGCTTGTCGCGCTTATTGCGCTCGGCGCGACCGATTTCAACGACGGCGGCGGATGCGGACATCTATATGCGCCTCATCTATATGAACTTATGAACTTGGCGGCGACTAGGCGCCCGCCGCCGCGGTTGCGCCCTGGCTTTGCCGCTCGGCGAGCATCGCGTCGTCCATCATTCTTCGAAACTGCGCCATGCCGCTGTCGATCGCGATGGTCAGCATCTTCGAATCGGGTGAGCGGTTGATGTTCTTCTGTTGCGCCTCGATCATCACCCGGTCTTCGTTGAAAGCCTTGACGCCGAGTTGGTACAGGGTCTCGGCGTGTTGTGGTTCCTTCGCCCACGGGCCGTATGCGAAGAAGTAACAGGTTCGATCGTCAGTCAGCGGCGTCACCGCCTGGCAAGTGAACTGTTTATGAAGGGGCTCGAGGCCCACCGGCGCGCGCTCCGGGAATTTCGCCGCCGTACCCTGCGGGTAGAAATCAGCGTGCAGCAGGAACACCCCCGGAATGACGAACTCGTAGGTCTGCCAAATGTCGATCCTTGCCTTGCTGAGCACCTCGGACATTTGCGACGGACCGCTATTGATCCAGTTCGAGATGTATACGCCGCGCGCTTTCTTACTGATGGTCGGACGCGAAACCCCTCCCGGCGTGAAGCTCGCGCCCAGGCTTTTGCTGTGCAGGAACGCGATGTGCGAGAGATCCAGCAGATTGTCATTGATGAGAATGTAGCTGGCGTTGTAGTCCATCCGGCCGGGCTTCATCGCCCAATGCGGATCGTCGACGCCGACGAAGTTGGGTATCAACGACTCTTCGGCGCGGGCCGGATCGCCCATCCAGATCCACGCGACCGAATATTTGTCGATGACGGGGTAGTTGCGCACACAGGCTTGCGGCGGAATCTTCGGCTGGCCGGGGATCTCGATGCATTTGCCCGAGGGCGCGAACTTGAGTCCATGGTACATGCATCGAAGATCGTCGCCCTCGAGCCGGCCCATCGAGAGCGGCGCGAAGCGATGGCAGCATCGATCCTGCAGCGCGACTGCGGCGCCGCCGGTCTTGCGATAGATAACGATCGGTTCATTGAGGATGGTGACGGCAGTGAGCGCCTCGGGTGCGAAGTCGCGGCTCCATCCGGCGGCGTACCAGCAATTGCGAAGGAACATGGGAACCTCCTCGATGGGCGGGGCGCCCCGGGTTTGCAGGCTGAAGCGGGATTTAGCGCAAATTTTGACCGCGGTCAAATTCGCCCGGAGTCGAACGCGCCTCGCTCGGAAAACGATCGCGGGCCGCAATCGAAGAGAGCGGCTGCTCGCCACCAGGAGAACGGACAACTCGATCGCGAGCGCGTGGCGTCCGAGCGACAAAGTGATACGCGAGGCCCGCAGCGAGCGAGAACCACGAATAGAGGTAGTACAGTTGCTGGAGCAAGAAGCCTCCCACACCCAGCCGCGCGCCACCTTTTCGGTACAGTAAGCGGTAAAGATCGCGGTTGAGCCA
>JBGPMZ010000179.1:0-5820 GCA_041487255.1 Binataceae bacterium (SeqCode)
CCCTCCGAAAGCGCCTTTAGCTGATCGCGCTCGGCCGAGTCGATCGCGCGGTAGTACACGCGGTTGCGATTGCGCCATACCAACATGCTCATCGCGCTGCGCGCCGGAGGAGATGGTTCCTCGCTCTGCTCGACTGCCTTGAGAATCGCGGCGACGTTCCATACGAGTTCAAGGATTTGGTTTGCCGGATGCCGCGCCAACTTCAGCGAAGGCCAATCTTCGGGCGCGAGCGAGCGCATCTGTTCTCCGTCGAGCGCGACAGCATCGGTGGCGTGGAAGACCTCGATCAACACCCGCTCCAGGCGCGCGAGGTCCGCGAGAAACGGAAACTCTTCGCGCAGCGGATGGTCGCGAATGAAATCCGCCAGATGATTCCCGGCATACGCGATCGAAAAGTGCCTCGGCGGGTACTCGATCAAATAGCCGGTGATGAGATTGTGAAAGCGCTCGGCGCCGAGGACCGCCAGCGTCGCCGGAAAATCCTCCTGAAGCACTTCGAGGATGCGATAGAAGTACATGTTCGCATAGATGTCGACCCGCTCTTCGGAGTTCAGGCGCTCGTCGCCAATGATGACCCGCGCGAGGCCGCTGTCGCCCAGCGATTTCTCATTGGCGAGCCCCTCCGCAACACCGGAGGGCGCGGTGATAAGCCGATAGAGCAGGCCCTCAACCCAACTGAGGTCGGACGCCATCGCGAGGGCCCTCGGCGACAGTCTTTTCGTGGATAGCGCGCGCCTTGTCGGCGGTCGCCATCAGCACTTCGAACTCGGGGATGTTGTCGTCCCATTCGATGAGCGCCGAGACCGCACCGAAGCGCCGCACCGCATGCGCATACAGATCCCACACCTCATCGCACACCGGATGATCGTGGGTATCGAGCAGATAGGTTCCGTGATCGCTGTGTCCCGCAAGGTGAAATTGGATCACACGCTCGACCGGAATCGCATCGATATAGGTGCGCGCGTCGAAGCGATGGTTGAACGCGCTAACGAAGATGTTGTTGATGTCGAGCAAAATCCCGCAGTCCGCGCGCTCGGCGATTTCCGCCAGGAACTGCCACTCGGTCATCGTGGAATCGCTGAACGCCATGTAACTGGAAACATTTTCGATAAGGATCGGACGTTCGAGGAAATCTTGCACTTCGCGGATCCGCGCGGCGACGTGACGCACCACCTCGGGCGTGTACGGCAGAGGGAGCAGGTCGTGCAAATTGCGCCCGCCCACTCCCGTCCAGCATAGATGGTCGGAAATCCACGCCGGTTCGACACGCTGCGCGAGCGCTTTCAACTCGCGCAAATAGTCGCGGCGAAGCGTATCGGTCGAGCCAATCGACATCGAGACGCCATGCATCACGACCGGGTAGCGCTCGCGAACGCCCTCGAGGACTTCGAGCGGACGCCCTCCGGCGATCATGAAGTTTTCCGAAAGAATCTCGAACCAGTCTATTTTGGGGCGAGTCTCGAGGACGTGAACGTAGTGGTCGCGCCTTAGCCCTACGCCGAATCCGAGAAATGGAAAATCACCGCGTTTCATCGCCATGGCGCGGTCCTCTCAAACCCTTGCCAGTGCGGCTTTCAGACTTTGCAGCATGCGATCCTTACTCGCATCATCCGCGTGGGTGGCGCGGCCGTCTTTCCAGCGCGGATAGAGATGCATGTGGTAATGGAAAACCTCCTGGCCGGCGGCTGCTCCGTTGGATTGCGCAATCTGGATGCCGTCGGGCTTGAGTGCTTCCCGCATCGCGTTGGCGACCTTGAGCGCCTCGCTCATTACGGCGGCGGCCTGTTGGTCGGTGATCGAGAAAATGTCGGCGACATGTTCGCGAGTGACCACCAGCGGATGGTTCTCCAGCGAGAGGAACACCATCACCTCGGCGTTGCGATCGACGATGCGCCCGGGAATTTCGCCGCGAATAACTTTACAGAAGATACAGGCGCTCGCATCGCTCACATGAGTACCCAAGCGGCAGTTGAACGATAATGAAGATGACACGCGCGCCGGCTTCTGCCAACGCGCGTGTCGAAACCGGTTGCCGCAGGGGTGAACTACTTTTCGACCTTACCGCCCATGCCCTTGCAGTCCTTCTCGCTCGGGGCCATCACAAAGCCCTTGCCCTTGCAGGCGTTCTGACCTTTGCAACTGCTCTGAGCGGCCTTGCACGCACTCTGCCCCTTGCAGGCGTTTCCGCCCATGCATTTGACTTGGGCAGAGGCATCGCCCGGACTGGGGCTATCGGCGGCCATCGCGTTGCCGACAAACATCAATGCAACCGCAGTAGCTAAAGCCGCACCGGTAATCCTGCTTCCCTTCCGCATAAAATCCTCCTTCGAATGTCTGGCGCTTTGCGCCGCTTGTGAGAGTTAGCAGCCCGAAACAACACGCCTCCGCGTTGTCGCGGGCGGCGCTTCATCCATTAAAACCGTTCGTCGCATCCGGATGTTCCGACTGATTGTACGAGCAAAGTTCACGTCCGGATTTTCAGTCCTATGCTCCGGGCTCATTTAGCCCGGATTTCGGGAACTTTTCCACCTAACCCTCGATTTTACAAAGGGAGGTGCTATGTTCCTACCTTCGCTATATGGCAGGCACGCGCGAAAGGAACCTCGGCACGCGCGAGTCGTTCGAACGAGAAGTGATCCCACATCTCGATTCGATCTACTCGATGGCGCTGCGGCTCGCCCGCAATCCCGAAGATGCCAACGACCTGCTCCAGGAGACGGTACTGCGCGCGTATCGCTTCTTTCATCAATTTACCCCAGGAACCAACTCGCGGGCGTGGTTGTTGACAATCCTGTTCAACAACTTTCGCAACGGCTATCGCAAGAGCGCCCGCGAACAGGTAAGCCAGTCGGAGGCCGAATTTACCGAGCGGCTGGAGGCCGAAAGCCTGGCCGCCGATCAGGCCCGCAGCGACCCCGAGGCGCTCGCGTTCGCCGATGTGATGGCGCCGGAGGTCTCGGCCGCGCTCAATTCGCTTCCGGAGGAGTTTCGCGCGGCGCTGCTTCTAGTCGATGTGCAGGAGCTAAGTTATCAGGAAGTTTCAGTGGTTTTGACGGTCCCGGTCGGCACGGTAAAATCGCGGGTTTCGCGCGGCCGCGGCTTGCTGCGCGAGGCGCTGCTGAACTTCGCCAAGGGCAGAGGAATAATACGTTCTTGACTCCCGAACGAGAGGGCATCTTACTAGACCAATTGCGGGTAAACTAACCAGTCGGTAGGCGTTTGAACCATCGCGAATACATAGACCAGTTTCTCTCGGCTCACGCCGATGGCGAGCTGACCGGCGCGGAGTTGCGCGAGGCGGAGGCGCATGTCGCCTCGTGCAAGGAATGCGCGGCCCGCCTGGCAGAGGAACGCGCCCTCAAGTCACTGGTGCGCAGTCACACCGGAGTGGTGGAAACGCCGTCGGCAGTGCGGGCGAAACTGCTCACGCTACTGGCCGAGGAAGCGGCGCGCGGCGAAGGTGCGATGGCCGACTCGGGCACGCTTCGAGGCGCCTCGCACGAGCGCGGATTGCGCGCCCTGCGGCGGCCGGCGGTTTGGATTCCGCTCTCGCTCGCGGCCTGCCTCGCGCTTGCTTTCGTGGTGGTCGAGGGGTTGGGATTGTTCGCGGGCGACGCCGTCAACGTCGTCTATCATCCGGGCGGGAATGCGGAGTTCGACACCGCAGTTGCCTACTTCGAAAAGTTCGACCATCATTTCGCCCCCAACGTGCCGTCCGAGAGCTACGGCGATATCGCCGGCGCCTACGTCGAGGCGCATATGCCGGGTTTCATCTGGAACTTCAACGGCTCCGGACTAACCTTGGTCGGCGGCAGGCTCGATAAGCTTCCGGACCGCCGCCCGGTTACGTTCACCTTCTACAAGGGCCCCGACCGATCTCTGCTTTGCACCCGATACAAGGTTGGTGAATTCAATCCGCCGCCGGGTGCGGTACGCGAGATGGGCGACCATCTGTTCTACAGCTATTATGGCTACAGCATCTGCTACAGCTACTCGCCGATAGGAAGATTCGTGTGCGTGCTGATAACCCGCCAGCCAGTGAAGCAACTGCTGGAGAGCGTGGAGTACGCCTTGGAGTAAGGAAGCCTCCGATTCGAGCGCGAATCCCCGTCGCGCATACAACGAAAATTACGAAACGAAGCCAAATAGCTGAGGAGAATCAAGCACCTTCGCTATTTCTTCGCCTCTATAAACGCGCTTGAAAGGGCGGCTGCGCGCGTTGGGTCGAGAGCACTCAATCGAGGCGTAGTCTCGCTCCGCGATATCATCGTTTGCCAATCGATGTCCAAAAGGCGACGCCGCGCGATAATTACTTTTCGCGCAAGCCACTCCTGCGTTAACCTCGTATGTGTGTCGGACTGCGGCTACCGCTAGCCCATCTATCCGCAGCGTCTCAGCGATCGCGAGGGATTAGAACCTCCTTCGGGCTAGCGGAGTTCGGAGTCGCAGTATCGATCGCACTCGGTCCTTTTGTTCAAGACCGTGTCATTCGGATTTCTCGACGGATCGGGTTGATGCGGCGGCGGCTAGCGAGAGATGAGGTCGATGAGTTCGCGTCAATTTGCAAGTACTTCGTCCGGGTTCCTTTTGCTTGCGCTGGTGCTCGGATTGTTCGTCTGCTCCTGCCAACGCGATAGGTTTCCCGACCCGGATGGCGGCCGCGAATCGGAACAACGAGAGGGAGGCCAGGCCCATCTGCTTGAGGCGATGCAGCGCGAGAACTTCTTGGCCAGCCGTCACGGCTTTCAGTATGGGATTCCAGCCCAGGCCCTGCAGAAGGCTGTGTCAACTATGCGAGCAATGGAGCGCGCTCTAGCCGCGTCGTCGGGAGGCATCGCGCAACCTGCTTCAAGCCGTAGCGATATCGCGGGCGCGGCGGTTCCTGCGCTCGCAGGAACCTGGACTTTTATCGGTCCCCGTCCCATTTCGGAAAAGGCCAACTTTACCGGCTCCGCCGTCGGCGGCAACGTCGCGATGGCCGGTCGCCTCAGCTCGGTCGCTGCGGACGCCCATGGACTGATCGTCGCCGGCGCCGCGTCGGGCGGGTTGTGGGTGAGCACCGATAGCGGTCAGAACTTTGCCTCGGCGTTCGACAGCCAACCGACCCAAGCCATCGGCGCCGTCGCGCTCGACACCACCACGACTCCGAGCACGATCTACGTCGGTACTGGCGAGGGCAACAACTCCATCGATTCGTTGTACGGCGCCGGCATGTTCAAGTCTGCCGACTTGGGACAGCACTGGACCCCGCTCGGACCAGCCGCCACCTTCGGCCGCGCCGCGTTCACCTCGCTTGCCATCGATACCCAAACCACCCCGGGCGCGCCGCGCCTCTTCGCGGGTACGACCAGCGCCTTTAGCGCGAGCAGGGCGGATGCGGGAATGTTCGAGACCGACACCAGCGTCGCGGGTCTATGGTTTTCCGGCAACGGCGGCAGCAGCTGGTCTCATTACCCGGAATCAGCCCTGGGAAATTGCGACCTGCTTGGAGACGGCACCGCGCCCTGCGCCGCCGACGACGTCAAGATCGACCCTACCAACCCGCAGAACGTGTATGTTGGTCTCGATCTGAACACCGTCTACATTTCCAACGACGGCGGTCAATCTTTCCATGCCGCCGTATTTCCAGGCGCGCATGTTCAGCAAGGCCGCCAGAGCATCGCGATCGGTCCGCGGGTGGGAGCTCCAACCGGTCCAGCCAATCCGGCCGGCGGAGCGGTTTATGCGATGATCGGGTCCGCGGACGGGGTTGAATATGCCGGTATCTTCGTTTCCTTCGACGCGGGGGCGCACTGGAATACCGGCACCGTACTTCAGCCG
>JBGPMZ010000180.1:0-5785 GCA_041487255.1 Binataceae bacterium (SeqCode)
CGGCGAGGTGAAAGCTCCCGTGAAGCTGATCGGCGCCGATCCGAATATCGAGGGCGCGAGCGTGCCTGGGTTGCTGAGCAGGGCGGTCGCGGAGGAAACCGCGGTCGAGTACGAAGCGATTCCCGACACCACGCATTTTCTGCAAATCGAGAAGCCGGAAGCATGCGTGCGAGCGATGGAGACGTTCCTCGCTAAGCATGGCATGGCGGGATGACTCGCTCGGGCAACCCGCTTTTTAGGATTTTTCCACTTTGATAGAGTGATGGTTCGAATCGGCCGGATAAGCTGCAGCTTCGAAACCAATGGCATTGCTCAGAATTCTGAAATTCCCCGAGCCTTCGCTGAAGGAGCCGGCCAAGGAAGTCGCGAATATCGATGGCAAGCTCGCGGGTTTCATCGATAGTATGACGCAGACGATGTACGCGGCGCCCGGCGTGGGTCTGGCGGCGCCGCAGGTCGGCTCGTCGCAGCGCATCATCGTGCTCGACACCGATCACGACAATCCCGGCAAGAGCCTGCTCAAGCTGATCAATCCCGAGATCGTCGAGGCCGAAGGCTCGATCATTTGGGAAGAGGGATGTTTGTCGATTGTCGACTTCACCGCGGACGTGAAGCGCGCAGCCAAGGTGCTGGTGCGCGCATGGACGCCCGACCAGAAGCAAATCGAAATCGAGGCGGAGGATTTACTGGCAGTCGCGCTCCAGCATGAGATCGATCATCTGGAGGGCAAGCTTTTCATCGATCGCATCAGTCGCCTCAAGCGTGAGATGTACAAACGCAAGGTCAAGAAAATGATCAAAGACGGTACCTACGAAAAGGCGAGGCCGCCCTCGGTCCAGATCTGAACTCGTCGCAGCCGCTGAAAATTGTCTTCATGGGCACGCCGGAGTTGGCGGCCCACATCCTTGAGAGACTAATCGCGGCGAGCGGCGGGAATTTTCGCATCGCCGGTGTGGTAACGCGCCCCGATCAGCCTCGCGGACGCGGTCAGAAGCCCCAACCCTCGGAAGTCGCGGCAGTCGCGGCTCGTCATGGGATCGCGACGCTCAAGCCCACGAAGATTCGCACGCCGGAATTTCTCGCGGAGCTGAAGGGATTCAAGCCGGACTTGCTGGTCGTCGCGGCCTATGGACGCATCCTGCCGAATGAGGTGCTTGCCGCGCCGCGCATCATGCCGATCAATGTGCATGCGTCGCTGCTGCCGCGTCATCGTGGCGCGGCGCCGATCGAAGGCGCGATCCTCGCGGGCGATCGCGAGACCGGCGTGACCATCATGCGCATCGTCGAGCAGATGGACGCGGGCGCGATGCTGCATACGCGCGCGATTCCGATCGCTGATGACGAGACCACCGGCTCGCTCAAGCGCAAGCTCGCGGAGCTCGGCGCCGAGGCATTGCTGGAGGCGCTCGAGAAGCTGCGTCGCGGCGAGCTGACCGAAACGCCGCAGGACGAGAGCCTCGGGACCTACACCAGAATCATCGCGAAGGCGGACGCGACGATCGATTGGAAGAAGCCGGCGGCGCTTATCGAGCGGATGACCCGCGCATACGATCCGTGGCCGGTCGCGCGGACCACCCTCGGTGGAAGTGAGCTGATGATCTATCGCGCCCGCGTCGTAGCATCAGACAGCGATGCAGAACCGGGGACTATCGTGAGCATTGGAGCGAATCCGATCGCGAGATGCGGCGGCGACGCGCTTGAGCTCCTCGAGGTACAGGCGCCGGGCCGCAAGCGCATGCGCGCGGGTGACTGGGCGCGCGGGCGTCGCCTTGCGGTCGGCGACAAACTGGGCGCGTGATTTTGGCGGCCTCAAAAAAGGAATCGGCGGGGATAGCCGCGCGCAAGGCCGCGCTGGAGATTCTGTATCGCGTCGATCACAAGGGCGCCTATGCCGATGCGCTCCTCGGCAACCGCCTGCCGGAGTTCGAAGACAACGATCGCCGGCTCATTACGCTGATGGTCCTCGGCACGCTCGCATGGCGAGGGCGGCTGGATTTTGAAATCGAGCGGCTGGCCTCGCGCCCGCTCGCGAAGATCGATGCGGCGGTCCTCGAGATCCTCCGCCTGGGACTCTTTCAGCTCCGCCATCTCGATCGAGTGCCGAAGCATGCGGCGGTCGATACCGCCGTGACGATCGCGACCTCCGAGCGGCGCACTCGCGACGCTTCGGGCTTCATCAATGCGGTGTTGCGCAAAGCCACCCGTCAGGGCGAGCCGGTTTTCGAAACTGCGAATGACGAAGTCGGTTCGTTCGCGCTGAGGTATTCGCATCCTCGATGGATGGCCGAGCGATTCGTCGCGACGTTCGGCCGTAGCGACGCCGAATCGATCATGGCCGCCGACAACGAGGCCGCGCCGACCGCGATTCGCCTCAATCTCGCGCGCGCAACTCGCGAGGAGATTCTCGTGCGCATCAAGCACGATGGCCTCGAGGTTGCCGCCGAGGGCCGCCTTCCCGAAACGCTGATTCTCAAGGGCTCGCCTCATCTGGAGTCCGAGAGTTTTCGCGATGGGCTGTTTCACGTCCAATCCGAAGCCTCGCAAATCATCGCGAGGATGCTCGCTCCCGCACCTGGAGCGACCGTCGTCGATTGTTCCGCGGCTCCCGGCGGCAAGGCTACCCATCTTGTCGAACTGGTCGGCGGACGAGGCCAGGTGATCGCGCTGGACCTGAACCTGGCCGGCCTCCGAAAAACGCGAGGCGTCGGGGAACGTCTCGGTCACACGAATCTCTTCTTCGCGCGCGCCGATGTCGCCAATGCCATTCCGCTGCGGCCCGCGAGCTTTGATCGTGTTCTGCTCGATGCCCCATGCACCGGCACCGGCACCCTGCGGCAGCATCCGGAGATCCGATGGCGTCTCAAGCCCACCGATCCTTCACGGATGGCGGTGCTGCAACTCGCGATGCTGCGCAACGCCGCCGCGCTGCTCCGTCCGGGTGGAGCAATAGTTTACTCAGTGTGTAGCCTGATGCCTGAAGAAGGGCGCGCTGTCGTCACCGAGTTTCTCGCCGAGAATCGGGACTACCTGATAGACGCGCATCCTCCCGAGCAAGAGCGCATCGCCGAGCTGCTTGATGAGGACGGCACGATGCTGACGCGCCCCGATCGTTCCAGCCTCGACGGATTCTTCGCCGTGCGGATTGTACGCCGGTAAACTTTGCGGGCGCATCGCCGAGACGCTATCGTGCGAGGATGCAGCCACCCGACAAGATCGCTCCCTCGCTACTCGCCGCCGACTTCACGCGCCTGGGCGAGGAGGTTGCGGCGGTGGAGCGCGCAGGGGTCGACCTTCTTCACTTCGACGTGATGGACGGCCACTTCGTACCCAACATCTCGATGGGCGTGCCGATCCTGCAGGCGGTTCGCAAGATCACCAAACTGCCACTCGATGCGCATCTGATGATCAGCGAGCCCGAAAAGTATGTCGAGGTGTTCATCAAGTCGGGCGCCAACTCGGTCTCGGTTCATTGCGAGGTTTGTCCCGACATTCCGAAAATGGCGAAGCGAATTCGCGAGCTGGGCGCGCGCGCCTCGATCGGCGTCAATCCTGAAACCTCGATCGATCGGGTGGTCGCGTCCGCTGAGCATCTCGACATGATTCTCATCATGAGCGTGAATCCCGGATTTGGCGGCCAGGAGTTCATCTCGGCGTCGCTGCAAAAGCTGCGCGAGGTTCGCCGCGAACTAAAACGGCGCGGCCTCACGATCGATGTCGAGATCGACGGCGGCGTTAAGGCCGACAATATCGCCGATGCGAAGGCCGCGGGCGCCAACGTCTTCGTGTCCGGGTCGGGGATTTTTGGGAAAAAAGACTACCGCAAAATCGTCCTCGAGATGCGCGAGCTGGTCGCGCGAACGCCGCCGCCGGAGTCCTAGTGGATCACGGGGAACGCGCGCATCGGGAATGGCCCCGGCACTTTGGTTGGCGAGGGTGTCGCGGTCCTGGTCGGAGTTGCGGTGCGCGTCTTGGTGGGACCGCCCCTGCCGCTTCCCGATAGCCTGATCCTGTTCGGACCCGTCGC
Source organism: Binataceae bacterium (SeqCode) (assembly GCA_041487255.1). GTDB lineage: Bacteria > Desulfobacterota > Binatia > Binatales > Binataceae > DATGKG01. The sequence continues at coordinate 4,025 of JBGPMZ010000180.1, forward strand.
GTTGTCGACGATGGTGATCTTCCCGTTGATTGCGCCATTGCGATCGGCCACGAAGCTCGCACTGACAGTGCATCGCGCGCCCGGCTCGAGCGTGTTCGGGCAGTTGTCTGTGACCTGGAAGACGCTCGGGTTACTCGATGAAACCCCATGGATCGTCATTTGCACGGCGTTGCGGTTGGTGAGCGTCACGGACTTGCTCCCGGTTGGAAGTCCACCGACCTCGGTCGCGGGAAAGCTCAGCGACTTCGGATTCATGCTGAGCACGCCCTGCTTGCCATGTCCTACGAGGCTAACGCTTTGCGGGCGGTTGTCGGCGTTGCTGGTTATCAGCAGCACCGCGCTGCGTTTGCGCGCACCATTTGGCTGAAAGACAACAGGAACCGAGCACGGGTTCCCCGGCTGGATCACGGTACAGCTATTAGCTTGAACGATGAACTGTAGCGGGTCCGAGGCCGCTACCGATTCGATCGTCACCGGTTGCGGCTGATTTTTCGCGACGCTAAGCGTGATGTTCCGGGGCTTGCTGGGCACGCCGTCGGGCGGCAGCACCACCTGAAAACCGAAATCCAATTTGGCCGGGCTGACGATGAGATTACTGGCGACGGTAGTCGCTGCGCCGGACGGCGACTGCGCTCGCAAGGAGGGCGCGCCGAACAGGCTTACCGTCATGACGACGGCGTAGCCGGTCAGGGCCGCGAGCTTGAAGAGGCTCCGCGAACTTGCGCCTGTAGGGATTCGCGACACAGGCGCCTATTGCTTGCGGCAAACTCCAACTCTGACGCTGTTACTCGCCTGATTGGCTGTCGCGTTGATGTCCTGGGTCAGGATGAATTGCAGCTCGTTGCCGTTGGAATCGCTCACGAAGGAAATTTGAGTCTGAGTCTTATCGGCGCCAGGAAACGTGATGATCGCAGGCTGTAGGACCGCGCTAGAATCGGTGCATGTGCCCGACATGCTGATGGCGGTCGAGACCTTTCCGTTGACGTTGCTGACGCCGGTGAGCGTGACGGTCGGATTTGGAGTTTGACCTTCGAACGAGAGGTAGCCGATATAGACGTCAGGCTGGCCCGGCGTGTTCGGTTTCGGGGTCACCAGCGACATGGTCTCGGCGGCGCTGAATGCGCAGATGAAATTCTTCGGACATGTCGTGGCAATCGCCTGCGCGAGTGCCATCCCCGACCATCCGAGCGCGAGCAAGCCGGCAAGGGCCGAGACAAATCTCTTCATCGACAATTTCACTTCTCCCCGATAGCCCTAGGATTCGACCTTGCACCGCTCGCGATGTCAAGAGCATCGGCGAAATCGCGCGACTCTGCGCCTCCGATGTCGTATGATTGAGCGGGAAGCACGCGCGTGAGTTCGCACAAGACATCGATGGGTGCTATAAATTCTGGTCCGTCTGCGTCCGGTCAATTTTCCCGCAGCTCGGGGTGTAGCTCAGCCTGGCCAGAGCACTGCGTTCGGGACGCAGGAGTCGCTGGTTCAAATCCAGTCACCCCGACCACTCTCCTCTCCGCGGCGAGCTTCCGATGATTGCCACGCTGCTCATTATAGGCGCTTACCTGATCGGATCGATTCCGTTCGGCATCATCGTGGGCAAAATGCGCGGGTTCGATCCGCGCGCAGTCGGCTCCGGCAATATCGGCATGACCAATGTCGCGAGGGCCGGCGGATCGAGTGCGGCCGCTATCACGTTCGTCGGCGATGTCCTCAAGGGTGCGCTTCCGGTTGCTGCCGCGCGCATGATGGGATTTCCTCCCG
>JBGPMZ010000181.1:0-5774 GCA_041487255.1 Binataceae bacterium (SeqCode)
GAAATACACAGGCTGAAGCCTGTGCTACTTCAGGAGCGAGGCTTGTACCACGGCGAGAGGTACTCGCACTGAATTTGTTTTTGTAGCACAGGCTTCAGCCTGTGTGTCCTTCCAATCGAGCGGCGTATCATGCGAGCCCTATCACTCGCTTTACAGGTATTATAACTTCGCTCGGATTCATCAATTGTTGCGCGTCACGCCCGCAATGGTGCCTGGCGTTTCGAATCGTGTATGGGGCATCGAAGAAATCGCGGCGCTCATAACTTGAAGTTCGACCACTATCCAAATCCTCCGCGCCGCATCGTCTTGCTCAGCCCCGGCCTCTACGAAGATTCGATATGGGGTGAAAAACTTGTCGTGCGCAGCGAGGCCAAATACCTGCGGCGCGAATTCCCCGACGCCGAGGTCCTCGAATACGGCCTCGAAGATCTCGAAAAAATCGCCGCGTTGAAGGTCGACCTCATGATTTCCTGTTACACCGGCCCCCGGCCGCCGTGGAGGTTCGACAGTATTTCCGACTACGTCGTGGGCATCACCATTCTCAAGGTCGTCAATCACGCCGACCTGATCGATGAGTTCGCTCGCATCACGGTCGATGGGTTCATCACCAACAGCGTCGCCGCGTCGAAAGTGCTCGGGCAACATCGCCCAGCCGTGTACTTGCCGCTGGCAGTCGAAGATGACTATGGCTCTGTCCATGCGCAGGACCGCTATCGCAATGATGTAGTGTTCCTGGGCAGCGGAGGACGTGGAAACAAACGCCCTGCGACCACCATGCACTATCTTCAAGCCGCCAAAGACTTTGACTTCGCCCTGTGGGGCGGGGACTGGGATCGCGATTACTGGGGGCGTGAGTATGTGCATGATCCGGGGGCGAACGATTGGTATCGTTACCGGCGCGGGCCGTTGCCGCTGGATGACATTGCGGCGCTCTACAGTTCAGCGAAGATAGTGCTGAACTTTCATGAAGACTCGCAGCGCCAATGGGGGATGTGGAATAACCGTGTCTTCGAGGCGCTCGGCTGCGGAGCTTTGATGATTTGCGACGAGGCGGCGGGACTTCGCGAGGAATTCGGCGACGGTATCGTTTTCACCCCCGGCGGCGATGAGACCTCACGACTTATCACATATTACCTGGAGCGACCCGAAGAACGCCGCCGGCGCGGCGTGATAGGAAAGAAAATTGTTCTCGAGCGGTACGTCTACAGCCGATGGGCGCGCGGAGTGCATGAGCTATACAATCGCTCGGTGTTGCAAAGGCGGCGCGACCAGCTTCGGCCGGAAAACGAATTGGTTGATAGTCACGATGACGAGAATTCGTGAAATCTCTCGATGACACGATGAAAACCAAGGTTCCCACTTCTCCCCAGGGCAGCCCTGACCAGGCGATAATCCCGCCGGGTTTGAACGGGGCGGAGTCGCACGTGAATTCTCGTGGCGGGGACGTCGTGGTAGTCGAGCGGCTCTGCAAGTCGTACAACGCGCGCAATCTGCAGAAGCAGGCGATCGTGGAGAACCTCTTTCGCCGGATGCTGGGGATTCAACCCAAGCGCGCGGACATCCACGCGCTGAGGGATATCAACTTTCGCCTCAAAGCCGGCGAGTCGCTCGGAATCGTCGGCGGCAACGGCTCCGGCAAGAGCACCTTGCTTAAAATAATCGCCGGCATTGCGATTCCATCCGCGGGAACGGTCGAAGTCCACGCCCGGGTCTCAACCCAACTCGCGCTCGGTTCAGGCTTTCATCCATTCATGACCGGCCGCGAAAACATTTTCCTGCAGGGAACGATTCTCGGGATGACCAATCGGCAGATTCGCGCCCTGATGCCCGCCGTGGTCGAATTCGCCGGCATCGAGGACGCCGTCGATCGTCAGTTGTGGACCTACTCCGGTGGGATGATGTCGCGGCTGGGCTTTGCGATTTCCGCCCACGTGGAGTTCGAATTGCTCCTGCTCGATGAGGCGCTGAGCGCGGGGGACCGCGCGTTTCGCGAGCGCTGCACCGAAACCCTGCTGAAGTTTCGCTCCTCAGGGGCGACCATGATCATCGTCTCGCACGGCTCGGAAAATCTGTCCAAACTGTGCGACCGCGTCATGTGGCTGGATCGGGGGGAGATTCGTGCGCTCGGACCCGCCGCCGAAATCCTGAGTCTTTACGAGAACGCGACCTCGAGGCCTGCCGAGCCTCAAGAAATCCGCAGTGCCCAAAGCCAGTGATCCGGGTCGCCTTCATCTGTGACAACTTCGAACTAGGTGGCCAGGAGATGGGCTGTCTCGAGCTCATGCGGCGTCTGGACCGCAACCGGTTCGCTCCGCATCTGTACACCTTTCGGCCCGGCAGCCTTTTGTCTAAGCAGCCGAACTCGGAATCCCGATCATGGTTGGGCATGGGAAGCCCGGCTCGGATGGCGCCTGGACATCGGCAGACGACGCCATCCAGATGGAATATCGCGTGCGCCTCGCGCAGCGGCTGCGAGAGGATCGAATCGACGCGTGCCTGTTGTATGCGTGGGCCGACGGCATCGCGGCCGCGAAGGACGCCGGAGTCCGCGCGATCGTCGAGCGTGTCGACGGCATCAGCCTGGCTTCGCGGGTACCGGACAAATCGGCGTGCAGCCGCATCATTTGCGAATCCAAAGCGGCGCGCGATGTCATCCTGGCCCAGCGCAAGCTGCTGCGATGCCGCCGCGAGCAAATCGCCGTGATTCCCAACGGCATCGATCTGACCCGCTTCGACCCATCGCGATATGACCGCGAGCGATGCCGCGCGGCGCTGGGCTTGCACACGGATGACTTTGTGATTGGCACGGTGGCGCGGCTGGCGCCGGAGAAAAACCTCGATCACCTGGTACGCGCAGGCGCGATGTTGATCGGCGTAGGTGCGCGCCACCATGGCCCGAGGATCCGCATCGTGATCGTCGGACCCGATGCGGGATCGCGCGGCCATTTGGAGGGCCTCGCGAGCGAGCTCGGCATCGCTGCGGCGGTCAGTTTTCCGGGACCTACCACTGAAGTTCCCGAGGCCCTGCGCGCGCTCGACGTATTCGCCATTACTTCGCTTTATGAGGGTTCGCCGTTCTCCTTGCTGGAAGCGATGGCGATGGGTCTGCCCGTCATCGCAACCCCGGTCGGCGCGATCCCGGAAATAATCGATGGCAACGGCTTCCTGGTCTGCGTCCTTCATCCCGAGGAAACCACTGGAGCACTACGTCAACTACTATCAGACAAAAAACTGCGCCTCGCACTTGGCCTCCGCTCCCGCCGTCTTGGGCGGCGATACGACGTGAATGAAATGGCGCACAAGTACGAGGCCGTATTACTGGAAGCCCTCGGCCTTCCGTCATCCGAGCAGAGTCGATTCCAATAGCAATCGACGCTTCTGCGCTGGCGCCCTGACCGTCATCACCGGAAGTGGGGATTCGCGCACCACCCGCTCTGCCACGCTGCCGAGAAAGAAATGGCTGAGGCCGGTGCGCCCGTGCGTCGCCATCACGATGAGATCCGCGCCCTGTTCTTGCGCGGCCTCGATGATGGAGCTCGCGGGGTCACCGGTCACCACCACGATTTCGTAGGCATGGGTCAGGCTCTCGCTCGCGATGCGATTGAGACGCCTGCGCGCGTCATCCTCAGCGCCGGAGAGCGGTTCGACCATCAGGGGCTGCCCCATCGCTTCGATGGGCATCGGCACAACGTGAAGGAGGATCACGGTTCCCTCGTTAGCCTCGGCAATCTGCCGCGCTGTCTCGATGGTCATCTTGGTGCTGGGACTGAAATCCACCGCACAAAGCACTTTCCGAAAAGAATCCGACATTAGTCCTCTCCCTCGCGATTGCCTGACAGTCTGGCAGCTACGCGATTCGCACAGACTGTGCCATCAGAGGTACTTCGCCGCGAGTCGTTTCGAAGCGCAATTGCGCGAGTCACTGCATCCGATCGTAACAGCGAGGTCTGTTCGTTGGCGCGAATCGAGCCTCGAATCAGCAAACCCTGGCTTCCGTATGCAGGTGGATTCGCGTAGGTGATCGCCGCAGGATGCGTTCGCCATCAGCGATCTACTGCTTCGAGGACAGCGCGATCTTGGCTGCCAAGACCGCGTCGATTATCGGCGCGCGATGTGTGAAGGTCGGCGCGCGGCAGTTTCCCGACGGCGAAAGCCTAGTGCAGGTTGATGATGTGAGGATGCCCGAGGCCGTAGTGCTTCGCTCGCTGGACCATCCCGACGCCAAGCTGATGCCGACACTGTTGGCTGCCGATGCGCTGCGGCGGGCCGGCGCGCGAAGTGTCACACTGGTCGCACCGTATCTTGCATACATGCGGCAGGACAAAATGTTCGAGCCGGGTCAGCCGATTTCGCAACGCGTCATCGGCGATATTCTCGGGAGGTATTTCGACCGCGTGCTTACCATCGAGGCGCATCTCCATCGCATCCCGCGGCTGAGTGAGGTGGTGCCGTCGCGGCGCAAATCGGAGTCACTCTCCGCCGCGCCGGCAATTGCTGAGTGGGTGCGAGCGAACGAAGACGATTGCGTCATCGTCGGGCCAGACAAGGAATCGCGGCCGTGGATCGAGGCGATCGCGAAAGCATCGAGGAGGGAGTTCGCGGTAGGCGACAAGCGCAGGACCGGCGACAGGAAAGTACGCGTCGAGTTCGGCGAGGTGCGCGCGCATCGACGCGCGATAATCGTCGACGACATCGCGAGCAGCGGCGCCACGCTCGCCGCGACCGCGCAGGCCTTGCGTGCGCGAGGAATCCGCGCAATCGACGCAGTCGTGGTGCATGCGATTTTTGCGGCCGGGGCGCGTGCGGTAATCCGCAACGCGGGCATTCGCAAGCTCGTGTCGTGCGATACGATCGCGCATCGCACCAATGCGATCAGCGTCGCGCCGATCCTCGCGGAGGCGCTCTCGTGAAAAGCAGCGTGCCCTCGACCTTGCGATTTCTCGGCGGCGCCGGAACCGTCACCGGCAGCCGCTTTCTGCTGACCGCCGCCGGCAAGCGCATCCTGGTCGATTGCGGGCTCTTTCAGGGACTGAAGGAGCTGCGCCTGCGGAATTGGGACAAGTTTCCGCTCGATCCCGAAATGCTCGACGCGATTGTCCTCACGCATGCGCATCTCGATCACAGCGGCTACATCCCGCTGCTATGCCGCGACGGCTTTCGCGGGCCGATTTTCGCCACCCGTGGCACCGTAGATCTGTGCCGTATCCTGCTACCCGACAGCGGACATCTGCAGGAGGAGGAAGCCAACTACGCCAACCGCTCCGGATACTCGAAACATTCGCCCGCGCGTCCGCTCTACACAGAGGACGATGCGTGGGCCTCGATGGAGCGTTTCGAAGCCGCCGGCTTCGATTCGCCAATCGACATTGCGCGCGGAATCCGCGCGACGTTTCGCTCCGCGGGCCATATCCTTGGCGCGGCGACCATCAGCCTGGAAGTAAATGGAAACCCACGCACGAAGATCTTCTTCAGCGGAGATCTCGGACGGCCGAGCCATCCGATTTTTCGGGCACCGGAGAGCATTGACGACGCCGAGGTGGTCCTAGTCGAATCAACCTACGGCGACCGTGTTCACGATGACGCCGAATCGATGCGCAATTTTGAAGCGGCGATCGCGCGAACCATCGAGCGCGGCGGCGTCATCGTGGTCCCGTCCTTCGCGGTGGATCGCACTGAGATCATACTGTTTCATCTGCGCCGCCTGATTCGCGAAGGCCGCATCGCGCCGATTCCGATCTACGTCGACAGCCCGATGGCGCTGGCGGCGTTGCGGC
>JBGPMZ010000182.1:0-5770 GCA_041487255.1 Binataceae bacterium (SeqCode)
GGTCGCGAGATCGTAAGCAACGGCGAGCTGGGCGAAAACGATCTGCTGCGGGTCGGTCAAGGTTTTAACCCGCTGCGCGATCGCCGAATCCTGCGGGGAATCCGATTCAGCCAGATCGAGTACGATGTGCGACTGAAAAAAGTCGATCCGTTTTTGGTCGAACTTTCGAAACCCCGCTAATGCGGTCATCAGCGCCGGCGGCAGGCCCGGCGCGCCACCTTTGACAATATCAACCAGCCCGCTGAGAAATCTGCTTCGCTCCTCGATCTGCGCATTGACCGTGACGATGCCTCGTAGGCCGCTGTATTCGGATTCTTCCAGAATCGCAGGAAAATACTTCTGCAACAGTTCCAGAGGATTTACGTCCAACGTCATCGAAGCATTCGGGATGGTTTCCGGCGGCGAAGCGTCGAACGGTTCGACGTGAATCATCATGAAGCGGCGGTCGACGTCCGCATATGCGGCGGCCTGCGGCTTGCTCGACCAATCGATATCGTGCGCGATGTTGATCGTTTGTCCGATCGGATCGTTGTCGAAGGTTCCGCCGTCCTGAAAATACCGATCCATCCATGAACCGTTGACCCATCGGCGGAGATCCCGCGGCGCAAACGCAAACGGAAAACTCCCCGAGGCGATCGCGGTCTGAACCAGCGCCGACCACGCATCGGCGCCGCTCAGCGCAGGGTCGGCATTGTGATAGCCGCACGATGCGACGCCGTTGGCGGCCACTTCCGCCGCGAGTATCGGCGAATTCGCCGTTCGCCTGACTCCGAGCGTGAAATCGGCGCTGTCCTTGTACTCATGAAACGACAATTTCGTCTTGTTCAGGGTGTCCTGGGAAATGACATCCGGGGCGAAACGCGACAAGGTAAAGCGAAGCTGGATGTCCGAGCGAAGCTTGAGGTCGGCGGGGGCCGGCCGCAACGCGGGATGAGGACTCGCGGTCGTGGGGTAGGTGAGGTTCTGCCGGGCGAGACGATCGAGTGCCAGGGCATCGAGAATCGTATCGTTGGACATTTTGGAGTCGTCGGCCGCGAGGGTCGCCAGTGAAACGCCCGTCACCCAGGTGCGATGCAGCACGCCGGTGTCACCGCGCACCAGGGCCGCGCCAACCATCGCGGAAGTGATCGAGCCCGCGCTCGCGCCGCATGCCGCGTCGATGTACCAGGGAATCGCGTTTGCTTGCGTGTTGTTGAATGCGATCAGCCGCAGCGTCTCGGCGATCGCGCCTGCTTCGTACGCGCCGAGTGAGATCGCCCCCTTGATCGTAATCGCCAGCCGCCGTTCAGGCATCTCCGTCCCCTTTTCAAAGTCGAGCGCGGCCGCGGGGTGATGACGAAATGCCGCGCCACCTGCAACTTAATGTGGAGGGAGAATAGGCTTGGTGCCTCCCGTACCGCAACTGCGCAACTGGATCGCAAAGAGCCGTCGGCTATTTGCGCTTTGAGCGCGACCGCGAGGTGCGCGCGCGGGTCCTGGCCGCCTTCTTCGCGGCGATGACGCGACTTTTCTTACCGCGCATCGCGGCGCTCGGGTGTGCTGGCCGAGAGAGCGCGCGAGCTGGCCGCGGAGTGCCCCTCGCGCTTGAGAGTGCTTCATCGCTTTTGACGGCCATTGCGCACCCCGACTCGATCCCGACGGAGTGTCGTGGATGGCGCGATTCGCACCAGCCTGCGACGAATCGACCCACCGCTTACGCCACACCGCGTTGTCTTTTGTTGGCTAAAGAAATCGCGCGTTGGCTCATCGATTGGCGAAATCAATCTGACTCGGCGCGTCAACCCAAGTCACTGCGGCTGTGTCGATTGGTCACCACGTCGCCGCCGGCGATGGTAAATGGCTCGTTTCCGCAGGCTGGTTCCTTCCGGCGCGACTGGCACGAGTGATGCTCAAGGACAAGACATCGGGGCTTTAGAGAATCATCGCCAAAGCAAAACAAGGAGAGTTGACCAATGACACGTTTAGTCGAATGGAATCCGTTTAAGGAGATCGAGAAACTTCGCGGTGAGTTCGACCACATACTCGAGCGCTTCCACCATCCGGCGTGGTTGGGTGAAGAATTGGAGGGTGGTGCAATTCGCCCTCGCATCGAGTCGTACCTCGACGACGGCAAAATCACCGTCCGCGCCGACATGCCCGGAATCGATCCCAAAGACATCGAAGTCAAGGTCACCGCCAATGTTCTGAACGTGCGTGGCAAGCGCGAAGAGAAGAAGGAAATCAAGAAGCGCGATTTTCTCCGCCGCGAAGTCCACTACGGCAGCTACGTCTATTCGACCTCGCTGCCCGTGGGCATCAAGGCCGAGGACATCAAGGCTTCGTATCGCGACGGCGTACTTGAGCTGACTGCCGCGCTGCCCAAGGAACTCGCGTCCAAGGACGTCAAGGTTCACGTCGAAACCAGCGAGCCGAAGAAGGTTGAGACCAAAGAGAGGACCGCGGCGTGATCGATTAGGTCCCCAGAGGTGCGGCCGGGGAAGCAACCTGCCGCACCCCTGAAAGCCGTGGCCGGCCCCGCTCTGCTTCCGCTACGCAATCTCAACGAGAGGAAGGATCATGAAAATCGAGCAAATCATGCAGCGTAGCGTGAGGGTCTGCCGGCAAAACGACAGTCTCAATACCGCGGCCGGAATGATGTGGGATAACGATTGCGGATGCCTGCCGGTAATCAATACCAACGGAAATGGCGCCGTGGTCGGCATGCTGAGCGACCGCGACATCTGCATGGCAGCCTACACGCAAGGCAAACCACTAATCGAGATTCCGGTCACCGTCGCGATGGCGCATTCGGTGCTGTCGTGCAAACCGAGCGACGACCTCGCGCTCGCCGAGGCGATTATGCGCGAAGCACGCATCCATCGCATCCCGGTAGTGGATGAAGACGGCGCGGTGGTGGGAATTGTCTCGCTCACCGACCTCGCCCGCAACGCGCTAAGCATCGGCGATGGCAAAGTAGCTCTCGGCACGCAGGCCGAAGTCACCCGCACACTCGCGGCGATAAGCGAGCCGCGCGGGCGCGAACTGGAAGTGCTGCCGCAGGCCGCCTGAGAGCAGCGATTTAGTCAGTGTAGCCGCGCGCGGACGAGATTCGCACCTTCAACCATCGCTTTAAGTTTGCCGAAAGCGGTTGCGCGCGGCAGATACTTCATGCCGCAGTCCGGCGCGAGTATGAGCCGCTCGGCGGGAACGTGCTTCAGCGTGGCCTCGATGCGCGATGCGACGGCGTCGGGCGTTTCGATGTTCTTATCTCCCAGGTCAATCACGCCGACGATCATGACTTTGCTCGGAAGGTCTCGCAGCACCGCGAGATCGAGCTTGGGCTGCGCGGCCTCGATCGATACCTGGTTGACGAAGCATCCTTCCAATTCGCTCAGGAATGAGTATGTCGACGGTTTGTTAGGAACCACCGCCGCATAACCGAAGCAGATGTGGATCGCGGTGGCGCCTCTTATGCCTTCGAGCGCGCGATTCACGACCTTGACGCCGTACTGCTTCGCTCGACTGGGGAAGCGCTGCATCCACGGCTCGTCGAGTTGCACGATATCCGCGCCGGCCGCGAACAGATCGCGCACTTCTTCGTTCACGGCGGCAGCAAGTTCCATCGCCAGCGCCTCGCGATCGCGATGATGGATGGTCTCCGCCTGCTCCGACATCGTGAATGGGCCCGGCAACGTTATCTTGATTTCGCGATCCGTGTTGGCGCGCAGGAACGCCACATCGCGCACTTCGACCGGGGCAAGACGGCGCACGGGGCCTGAGAACAGCGGCACCGCGACGCTTACCGTTCGGCCGGCGTTGACTAGAGACAGCTTCCCTTCCTTCTCGCGATCGAGGCCGGCCAACGCGTTGGAAAATTTGTTGGAGTAGCTCTCGCGGCGAATCTCGCCATCGCTGATGATATCGACGCCCGCGCGCTCCATGTCGCGAATCGCCACGATGGTCGCGTCATCCTGCGCCTGCTCGAGCCATCGCTCCGGGATTCGCCACAACTCGGGAACGCGCGTGCGAGGAACAAAGGTGCTGAGTTTCTCGCGATCGATAAGCCAATCCGGTTGCGGATAGCTTCCGACCACCATCGTAGGAAGAAGCCTTTGCGTCATCTATAGATTCCTTCTACAGCGGTGAGCGCGGCGGCTGGCCGAAGCGCAGCGCCCCAAAGTTCGCCGCCGTGCGCGCATGCTGGAAGACTGCATGAGTCCGTATCATGGCAAGGTCGCGAAAGTACCGCCCCAGCATCGAGTCGACGCGCCCGCTGGTGGTGCCGCTGGTGGTGAAAAGCAGATCGACGGCCTCCCAGCACAGGTTGACGCATTGCTGAAGCCGCAGGATGAGCCCGCGCTGCGCCTCGTCGCTGAATCCGGCCTCGTCGCGCATCCGGCTTTCGCACAGCCGCGTGTAGTCCTCGCCGGATTTGAGCAGCGCGGCCTCTGCGGTTTCCACCAGCGCGTACGCGCGCCCCAGGTATTCCTGAAATTCGTAAGTGTGAGCGCGCAGGGTGAAGGGCGGAAAATTGATCGGCTTTTTTACGAGGATGTCTTCGTAGATGTCGATCGCCCCACGCGCGATGCCCACCGCGACCGCGGTCGCTTCGCCGACCAGGAACGGTGCGATGCGCCCATGGTAAAGCGGATTTTCCAGGCCCTCGATGGGAGTGCCGACGCGGGGGTCGTCCGCGAGCCCGCCCAGAGCAGCGCGATAGCCTGGGACGAATAGGTCCTTCTCGATCGCGATGCGCTTCGAGCCGGTGCCCTTCATCGCGAACACGTTCCAGTTATCCACGATTTGATATTCATTCGGCTGGAGCAAGAACATCAGCAATCGCGGTGGCTCGCCTTGCGCCCCAGCCATCACGCCGGGAGCGATGAAGTGGGTGGCGATGTCGCACCCGGATGCGTAGTCCCACAGTCCCTTCACCTTGTAACCACCTCTGTCCTCAACCACCCACGCCGGTGCGGCGGTCGCCGGGGCGCGAAATTCACCATCTGCGCCATAGGCCTCGATCTGCGCGCGCTCCTCGAAACGCGCGAGGATCAGTGGATGCCCCGCGGTGAGCGCCAGGACCCATCCACTGGAGGGACATCCGCGTGCGATCTCGATCATCACCCGATGGAAAGTCGGGACGTCGAATTCGTAGCCGCCGAAGCGTCGCGGCTGCATGATGCGATAGAATCCCGCCTTGACGAAGTGCTCATTCGTCGCCGGCAAGATGCGCCCTGCCTGCTCGCATTCCCACTGTTGCTCGCGCAGCATCGTACGCATCTCGCGAGCGCGCGCAATCATCGCCTCGGGGCTCAGATTTGGTTCGGGAATCCTGATCGAGGTTATCGGCATCGACAACGCTCCTCGTTTCTACTCGCATTGAATGAAGTGCGCTTGCAAGCCGCATTTGACTTCTACTTACGGCAAACGCAAATCCTTCGAACTGGCAACCGTTTCGAAACGGATACGCCAACACAACTGTGAGTTTGCTCTATGGGAGTATGCGCGTTAGCATGATGACTATGGCGGACGTTAAGAAATCCGACGCGGACGAGCGGACGATTCTGGAACGCCTGGATCGCGAACTCGATTCGATGATCGACAGGCTCGCCGGCACGGAAGCGGACTTCGATCCCGCGATTGAGACCGCCGCACTCGAGGCCATAGAGCGCGAGGACGATTCGGGCGACGAGTGAAGCGAGCAGGGTCGGCCCAAGGCTTGATCAAAAAAATTGCGGCGCCTGGTTCGAAACGAAGATGAGGAGAGCCGCGATGATGAGGAGGATGAGGA
>JBGPMZ010000183.1:0-5764 GCA_041487255.1 Binataceae bacterium (SeqCode)
AGGGTCGTTTCGACACGGGTCGCGGCGCACCGGTAGCATCGATGCAACTTTTTTCCTGCGATAACCGAGCCGTGATTTTCTCCACCGCAAGGCCGCTCGTTCTCAAACGCTTACGGCGCGAGGGTCTTCAGCTTCTCACTCAATCGCAAAGGGCGAGTTTCGGCTTCGATGAGGCACGTTTCGGACGGGAGGTAGAACCCGCGGTACAGCCGTTGCAACATTCGGAGGTGCCTCGGAAGAGCGGAAGACGACCGAGGAGTGAATCGACGTGCCTTCGGCCTGGTCACTTTGAGAGCCGGAGCTGAAAAAAATTTCGCGCAACGGTCGCCAAAATATTGATCGACCGAAGATTTCCGTTACAGTTGCTTCTCGCGTCATGAGGTCGATTGTCAAAAGAGAGATGCGAAGGATCGAAGAAGGTAGATTCCGTATGAGGGAGCGTTAGCGAGAAGAATGGCCGAACAAGCTACGGTGATCCGCACCGTCTACGATTACCCCGTCGCCGCCCATTTGTGCAGCGACGGAATCGTGCACAACATCAAACTGGTCCGCCGCAATGGCAACCAGCCCCAGGGCACTTGTACGCAGTGCCAGACCTCATTCCAATACGTCAAGCCGAAGGCCTCGCCCGTACGTCATTTTGACGAGGGCGGCGCGACGCACTTCTAGACCTCTCGCGAGCGCGGTACCTCCGCGTTTGCGACCAACCAAATCGAATCAGGGTTCCGGTGATGGTTCAGCTACCATGCGCGGAGCTTTGTCCGTTGCGGCGCCTCTTGAGATGCTCGCCGCGTGCTTGCGTACCAGCACAATCTTCGGGCCCTTGTAATAACGCTGCAACTGCGCGCCGACCAGCAGCGCATCCTGCGCCGGATCGAACCATGCCGCCAGTTTTGGAATGAAGGGCTGGATCACGACCGTCCAAAACCCGAAGTTAGCCTTGACGTCGACCTTATCCAGTTGACCAGGGTAATCAGCCCACGGTTGTAAATGCGGCTGCGGCTTCACGTCGACCGCAATGAACTTGGGCGTCGGCGCGCAGTTGAAGACATGAAGCTTGAGGGTCGCGCTGCGATCGCCATGCCGGATGAACTGCTGAATCGGGAGTAGCACCCCAGCGCCGGCGTAAGCGTCTTCGGGAACGCTGAGATTTTCGCTGGTAGAGGCGAGCTTTCCGTTAACCGCCCTGCCACACACCGCCAGTCCGTGCTCGACCTCCAGCCGCGCCTCCATTGACGGCGAGCCATCGGCATTGAAGAAGTCATGGCGAAAGCTCGTTAGCGTGGGCATCTGGTCATCTTCGGCGATCGTCAGCTTTTCCTCCTCAACGTCGTATTCCCCGTTCAGGTACCGATTTTCGCCGCGCAGCGTCAGGGCGCCGCCGGTCTGATCGACGTTGTAATGTCCATGGCCGATGAGCTGGCCGCTCTCCGCGCTCAAGATGTCGAAGTCGGTAGGCGGAAAATTAAGCGACGCGGCTGCGTTGGCGCGAGGCCCCGCTATCGGTGCGACGATAAGCACCCCGCATAGCGCCACCACACGCACGAGGCCGCCCGTATCGCGAAGCAAACTGAAACGTATCCTTGTCAGCCGGAATGAGATTGGCGCTTGCCCTTGACCGTTTGATTTGGGAGCGTTGGTCGCGGAGCCATTTTCCTAGTCGTCATGGAGCAAAACAATCCACGCTACGCCCCGGCGCCGCCAGCGGTGGAACCTGCCGGTTCCTTCTCCGCGATGCTGGGAATCTCGGACAGCTACCTGTGGACGCTCCTAGCGCTCCTGACGTCGGTGACGATTTTCGAGGGTTACGACGTCACCATCTTCCATCTTTGTACGCCCGATATCGCGAAGACGTTTCATCTCGACGACCGCGCGGTGGGAACGATGGCGTCGTTCGTGCGCCTGGGCGGCATGATCTCGTTTTTCGTGGTGATGCTCTCGGACCGCATCGGGCGCAAGCCGGTGATGTCGGCGACCGTCCTCTTCTATACGCTGTTTACGTTCTTCACCGCGATCTCTCGCGGACTGGCGAGCTTTACCATTTTCCAGGCCTGCGCGCAGATTTTTCTCTCCGCGGAATTTGGAGTCGCCATCATCATGATTAGCGAGGAGTTTCCAGATTCCTCGCGCGGCCGCGGGGTCGCGGTCCTCCACATGGTGGGACTGCTCGGCGTCGTCGCAGGTGGTTTCCTCTACGGCCGGGTGGCGGATTCGCACTTCGGATGGCGCGGAATGTACTTCATCGGCATCATCCCGCTGCTGTTGGTCGCCTTCCTGCGGCGCAGCCTTCGCGAGACCGGCCGCTTCGTTGCGATGCGCGAGGCGCGAACGCCGGAGCAAATCGTGGAGCTGAAAAAGATCGGCGCCGCGATCGCGCAGGCGTTCGCCCCGTTTCGCGGCCCGTATCGAGGCAGGTTGCTGCTGGTCGCCCTGCTCTGGAACAGCGTCGGGCTGGTTGGCACGCCGGCGGTGACATTCTTCAGCCTCTATGCCAAACGCGACCATCATTGGACCTCGAGCCAGATTGGGCAGGCAGTGGTGCTCGCCTATGTTGTCGGCGCCTTGGGTCATCTTGCGGCGGGATGGATGCTCGACCGTATTGGCAGGAAAGCCACCCTCAGTACGACTTACGTGCTGGGGGCGATCGCGATCTTCGCGCTATTCCAAACCGATACCCATGCCGCGATGCTGACCTCGATGGTTATCACGGTGGTAGCTTTCCAGGGCGCGCGCACGGCGACCGCGACCTACTCGGCCGAGCTATTCCCGACCGAAATTCGCGCAACCTCGTACAGTATGACGGTCAACCTGCTCGGCGCGCTCGCCGGGTTGGCGACGCCATTTACGATCGGCGCGCTCTCGCACTCGATGGGCGGCCTCGGCAACGCGGTGGCGCTGGTAAGTATCGGCCCGGTGATTGGCGCCGTAATCGTCCTGTTGTTTGCGCCGGAAACCCGGGGAGCGACGCTCGAAGAACTAGCTGTAGTTGCGGCGCCCGAATAGCGAATGCTCGACAGCATCCTCGGGGCAAATCCGGCCATCAAAGGCATCCAATCCACCGCCGCGCGGATCCTGCACCGCATCGGCGTCACGGCGAATGGGGCCACGATCGCAGCCGCAATCATCGGGGTCGTCGCCGGCGTGGCATTCGCGGTGGACCGCGTGGGTCCCGGAATCCTGCTGCTGGCCGTGAGCGCCGCGCTCGATGCGCTCGACGGCACCCTCGCGCGCGAGTTCGGCGGCGCCTCGACGCCGTTAGGTGGGGTGATGGACTTATGCTTCGACCGTGTTGTCGAGGCGGCGGTGATCATCGGAATTGTATGGCGACATCGCGAGCTGGATTTCTATGCGCTGCTGCTGGTCGCGAGCTGGTATGTGAACATCACCGTGTTCCTCGCGGTCGGCGCTGCGATGGAACGCAGGGGCCCGAAGCTGATCGACTATCCGCCGGGCATCGTCGAACGTACCGAGGCGTTAATATTCTTCGCGGTCCTCGCCCTGGTCGCATCGACGCATTACCTCACGTGGATGGGTTCGATCCTCTGCCTTGCAATGACGGCGCTGGAGATCGTCACCGGCGCGCAACGTTTCCTCTTTGGCCGCGCCCGCCTGCGAAACTAAGCGCGATGTTGCGCACGCCGCATGCGGCTGAAAGAATTGACCGTCCGTCAAAAATGCGCCGCGTCGAAACCATCATCGTTGTTCTCGCACTCGCCTTCTATGTCTGGTTTTTGAGCCATTTCGGAACCCGCGAGGTGCTCGGATACGTGCGGCTCGCCGGATGGGGCCTCGCGCTGACGGTTTCGATCGAGGCCTTCGCGCGGGTGGCCAACACGCTCGGATGGTGGGTGACGATCGGCTCGCACGGCCACGGTTTGCGCTTCATCCAACTCTTCGGCGCGCGCATCGCCGGCGAGGCTATCGACTATGTGACGCCGTCGGCACAGTTAGGCGGTCAGTTCGTAATGGCGATGATGGTGCGGCGCAACCTCGAAATGGCGGCCGGACTGAGCACCGTCATCATCGCGGCGCTGTGCGAGATGATCGGGCAAATCGTTTTCATCACGCTGGCGTTGCTGACCTCGATCAGGCTGGTACCTCGCAGCAGCGATTTCTTCTGGGCGATCATCGGCGGGTTCATCCTGGCGTTGGGGTTGATCGGCGGATTCTTCTTCGTACAGCGCAAGCATCCGTTTTCATATCTGATTGCGGCGGCCTCCAAGCTGCCCGGAATCGATGCTGACGAATACAAGGATGCCGCCGCCGAGGCCGATCAATTCCTGCTCGACTTCTACGCCTATCATCGAGTGCAACTGCTCATTTCATCGGTATGCTATCTGTTCGCGTGGAGCCTCGGGCCGCTCGAGATCTACATCCTGTTGCGAATGCTTCATCAACCCGCCAGCCTCGAAATTGCCTTGCTGGTGGAGGCGGTCGGTTTGCTGCTGGAGCGCGCAACCTTTTTGATTCCGGCCAAGCTGGTGAGCCAGGAGGGAGGCAAGGCGCTGATTCTTGCGTTACTCGGATATCCGGCGGGCGTGGGCTTCGCGATTGGTTTCCTGCGCCGGATCAAAGAGATGATCTGGGTTCTACTTGGGCTCGTGAGCCTGATGATTCATCGGATAACCGTCGGAACCGACCAGGGCGCCGGCCGCACGGAGAAAATCGTCGCCTTAGGATGAAAGGACTCTACATGAAAAAATATCTCACAACGCTGGCGGCCGTGATCGCACTGGTGGCGATGGGATTTGCCACCGCATCCGCTGGAGTAGTCATCACGGAGACCGAAACTATGGTTAGTGGTCAGCAGGGTGGCGGAGCGCCGCAACCGCGCCAACAGACGATGATGATCGAGGGCAAAAAACAAAAGACCATCATCGATGGCGGGCGCACTATCATCACTGACCTCGACAAAGGCACCACCTTGGTCGTCAATCCGACGCGCAAGCATTACTTCGAAAGACCCTTTCCGCCTCCAGGCAAGATGGGCGCGCCGGCGGGCGGGATGCACCCTTCGCAATTTACCAGGACCGGCAAGACGCGAACCGTGGCGGGCAATAAATGCGAGGACTACAACGGGGCCGGAAAATTCGCGATGGGCGACTTCACGGTGGTTTCGTGTGTTTCGACCACCGCACCGGGGGCTGCGGAATTTACCAGCTTTCAGAAAGCCATGACCGCCAAGCTGAAGGACACTCCGTTCGCGGTCCCGGCCAATCTTCCCGATGGGATCCCGCTGGTGCAAGACACCACTACCAAAATGAGTATCGAGAACATGCCGAACCTGTCGGCTCAAGCTGCGGAGCAACTGAAGAAGCAATTCGAGAATCGTCCTCCGATCGTAACCAGAACCGAAGTAACCAAGATCGAAGCACGGAAGATTCCCGCCGGCGAATTTGAGGTTCCGGCCAACTACACAATGAAGGACCCGATGCGCCCGCCGCCCGGCATGACAGGTCATATGGGTGGAGGAAATGGGAGTTCCAGCGGTGCTGGAAGTCCGGGCCACGCAGGCGGTTCGGGCGATGCGCCGCTGAGCGTCGCACCTCCGGCGAACCCATAAAATCACGCGCGATTTGGGCGAAAAAAGAGCGGGACCTCGACGGCCCCGCTCTTTTCGCATTAGCGACGATCGATAGTTACATCTGCGCTTCGGCCTGCTTCGCCTCGGCCGGCTTGTTGAGCGCGGCGCAAGATTCCCACACCCAAGGCGTGCTCGAAAGCTCATCTTCCGAGAACAGACGCAGCGCTTCCTTGGTCTGGA
>JBGPMZ010000184.1:0-5763 GCA_041487255.1 Binataceae bacterium (SeqCode)
GTACCGTTCCTCGGTGAGCTGCCGATCACGCGTGAGTTGCGCGAGGGCGGCGACAACGCGATGCCGCTGGTGGCGGTTAATCCCGCGCATCCTGTTACCGCGGCTTTCAAATCGGTCGCCGCAAAGATAATCGAGGGACTGGAGGAGCGCCCCGGCTGATGGCATTCGCGGTCTTCGACGTCGAGACCCGAGTCGACAAGCACCTCCTCAACCAGGTCTACTTCGATGGTCAGAGACTGAGCGACAGCGAGGCCTACGAGCGCTATCGCGAAGACCTGCGGCGGCGCCGCGACAGCGATTTTTTTCCCACCACGCTACATCTTCCGATTTCGATCGCAATCGGAAACATCGACGACGACTACGTGCTGCAATCGGTCGAGAGCCTCGCGCTGGACGAGTATTCGGAAGAGAAGCTGGTGCGCGAATTCTGGACGCGCGCCGAGCGGTTCGCCGGCGCGCTGGTAAGTTTCAACGGGCGCCGCTTCGATATTCCGGTGCTGGAGCTTGCGGCGTTGCGCCACGGCCTCGCGGCCCCGCTACATTTCGGCGACGAGAGCCAGGCGCGCGATCGCTACTCGAGTACACGCCACCTGGATTTGTACGACTATCTGACCAATTTCGGCGCAGTCTCGCTGGCGGGCGGCATGGACCTGTTGCTGAAGATGATCGGCCTGCCCGGAAAGACCGGCATGGACGGCTCGATGGTGCAGGAATATTTCGAAGCCCACCGCCTCGACGAGATCCATCGCTACTGCCGCAACGATGTAGTGCAAACCTACTTCCTGTTCCTGCGGGTCGCCCTGCTGCGCGGCGAAATCGGCGATGATGTCTATCGCGCCGCGTTTGAAGCCTCGCAACATTTCCTGGTCGAGGAGGAAGCGCTCGACAGCAAAAAAATCGCATGACGAGCAAACCCAAGATCTCGCTTATCGTGGTCTCCCGCAATGAGGAGGAGCTAATCGCACAATGCCTGCGCAGCGCGTGGTTCTGCGATGAGTTGATCCTGGTCGATTCGTTCTCCACCGATCGCACCGTGGAAATCGCGAAGGGCCTGGGCGCGAATGTCTTCCAGCATGAGTTCACCAACTATGTCATGCAGAAGCAGCTGGCGCTCGATCGCGCGACCGGCGACTGGGTCCTCCTGATGGACTCCGATGAGCAGGCGACCCACGACCTCGGCGAGGAGATCCTCGCGGCGGTCACCTCGCGCAATCCCGCCGACGGCTACCGCATCCGGCGCATCCTCTATCACCTCGGCCACTACTATCCGTATGGAATTTATCCCGACAATCCGGTGCGGCTGTTTCGCCGCGAGCGCGGGCATGTCGGCGGCCGCGACCCGCACGATAGGGTGGTCGTCGATGGAAGCCTCGGCAAGCTGGCGAAGCCGATCCTGCACTTCAGCTACCGCGACATTGCCGATCACGTCGTGACGATAAATCGCTTCTCGACGCGAGGCGCGATGGAGCAGGAGCCCACCATCTTGACGCCAATTCAGATGCTCACCAATCCGATGTGGCGATTTTTCAACTTCTACTTTCTGCGCGGCGGCTTTCGCGACGGCGGCCGCGGGCTGTATGCGGCGATGACGGCGGCGTTCTATGTTTTTCTGAAGTACGCCAAGGTGTACGAACGCAAGCTCAAATCGCGCCGCCTCTGAGCCTCCGCCCGCTCGGCAGTTCTCCGTTGACTGGATTTCGATCGGCGGTTCACTTCATTTCCGCGTAACAAGCGAATAACTTAGGCGCTGCCTCATGAAACGATTGTTCAGCTACATGCGCCGTCATTGGCTGACTTACACGTTCGGAATTCTTGCAACTTTTCTGACGGCGACTTTCTACAATTTCGTCCCGCTACTGACGCGCGATGCGATCAATGCGGCGCAGTCCGGGCATCGTGCCGCGCTCGCGCACTATGCCGAATTGATTGCGCTGGTGGCGATCGTGATGGGGACCGCGCGATGGATTTCGCGTTTCGTCATCTTCAATATCGGGCGCGATATCGAATACGAAATCCGCAACGACCTTTTCGCGCATCTGGCCAGGCTCGGTCCCGATTTCTATCAGCGCATGCGCACCGGCGATCTAATGTCGCGGATGGTCAACGACATCACCGCACTCCGACTGCTGGTGGGCATGGGCGTGCTGATGCTGATCAACACGCCGGTCTACTTCGTTTACGCGCTGATCTTCATGACCTACCTGAATCATCAGCTCACCGTCGCGGCGATCATTCCGGCTTTTGTGCTGCTGTTCGGAGTGCGCAGGCTAACGCGCGCACTGATGGAGCGCAGCCTCAAGGTGCAGCAGGAACTCGGCAACATCGGCGCGAAGGTTCAGGAGAGCCTCGCCGGCATTCACGTCGTGAAGGCCTACACGCTGGAGGAACATGAGGCGCAGCGATTTCGCGCCTTGAATGACCGGTACAATGAGCAGGGGCTCGCACTCGCGCGCACCCGCGGCGGTCTGTTCCCAATGATTCGCGCGGTCGCGGCCACCTCGACCATGATCGTCCTCATCTATGGCGGTAGCCTGGTGCGCGCGGGCCAGATGTCGATCGGCGACCTGATGGCCTTCATGCTGTACGTGACGCAGCTCGCGTTCCAGGCAACCTCGTTCGGATGGGTGCTTTCGATTTATCAGCGCGGTAAAGCCGCGATGAAACGCATCGACGAGATTTTCGAGGAAGAGGAGCAGCGAACGGTCAGTGGTCCCGAGGAACGCCTCGAGGTCGAGGGCGCGATCGAATGGCAGAACGTTTCGTTCAGCTATTTCGCGTCCCACGGCAACGGCAACGCCGCAGGTCGGCCACCCTACGCGCTGCAAAATGTCAATGTCAAAGTGACGGCGGGCGAGAAGCTCGCGATCGTCGGCCGCACCGGCTCGGGAAAGTCGACCATGATCAAACTGCTGGGGCGCCTCATCGAGCCGACCGAAGGCCGCGTCCTGCTCGACGGCCGCGACATCCGCGAGATTCCGATTCGCGCGCTGCGGCGCACCATCGGCGTGGTTCCGCAGGAGCCGACGCTGTTCTCCGATACCCTCGCACGCAACATCGCGTTCGGCGCGCCGGAGGCGGCAACGAAGGAAATCCAATTCGCCTCCGAGGTCGCAGGACTCGCGCCCGATGTTGCTATGCTGCCGCGCGGGTTCGACACGATCGTGGGCGAGCGTGGAATGTCGCTTTCCGGCGGGCAGAAGCAGCGAGTCACCATCGCGCGATTGCTCACCTACCATCCTTCGGTAGTGGTGCTCGATGACGCGCTTTCCAGCGTCGATACCGAAACCGAGCGCGCGGTGCTGCACAACCTCAGCGACAGCGTGCAGGGCCGCACGACTATTGTTGTGGCTCATCGCGCGTCGACGGTGCGCGATGCCGACGAGATCATCGTGCTCGAGGAAGGCCGCATCGCCGAGCGCGGCACGCATGAAGATTTGATGGGACGGCGTGGAATCTACGCCGAGCTCTTTCATCGCCAACTGCTCGAGGAAGAGTTGTCCCAGTACTGATGGTCCACGAAGAACAGCAAGCGCGCGAGGTGCAGGTCTACGACACCCACCTGATCCGATGGGTGTGGCAGTTTGTAAAGCCGTATCAGCACCTGTTCTGGATTTCGACGCTGCTGATGCCGCTCAACTCGGTCTTCGCACTGGCCCAACCCTACATCGTAAAACTCACCATCGACATTTTTCTCGCTCATCGAAAAGTCGCGCCGCCACGATGGCTCGCGCCGATGATCGCGCGAGCCGGCTCGGGTCATGGCCTGTTTGTGATGGCGGCTCTCTACCTGCTGCTGGTTCTGGGCGAGTTCGCGACCTTCTACGGCCAGTTCTACCTGACCATGATGGTTGCTCAGTACAGCCTCGCCGATTTGCGCCTGGCGTTGTTTGAGCGCGTCGAAAAACTCCCGATGGCATTTTTCGATCGCACGCCGATCGGAAGGCTAGTGAGCCGGATCAGCACCGACATCGATGCGATCAGCGAAATGTTCGGCTCCGGCTCGCTCACGATCTTCATCGACTTCCTCACCCTGGCCGGCATCGCCGTCATCATGTTCACGCTCAATCCGCGCCTCGCGCTGTGGGCTTTTCTCGCGATCCCTCCATTGTTCCTGATCATCAATTTTTTCCGCGTCCGCGCGCGCGTCGTCTATCGCGAGATTCGCGATCGCCTGGCCGCCGTCAACGCGTACCTGTCGGAGTCGATCGGCGGAATGGCGGTCATCCAGCTCTTCACGCGCGAGGACGCCAGCGGTCAGGAGTTCGACGTTCTGAACAAACAGAGCCGCGATGTCCAGGTGCTGGCCAACATCTACGAGGCTGGGCTGTTCTCGTCAGTGGAGTCGCTCAGCGCAGTTACGGTGGCGGTCATCCTCTGGTCCGGCGGCGGCGAGGTGATCCGGCAAGCCATCAGCATCGGCACGCTGATCGCCTTCATCGACTACGCGCAGCGCTTCTTCGGTCCGCTACGCGAGATCTCGAACAAGTATACGACGCTGCAATCGGCCCTGGCGGCGGTGGACAAGATCGAGCGCCTGATGATCGAGCCGATCACCATCGCGAGTCCGGCAAACCCGAAGAGCACCGGCGCGCGCGGCGGTTCGGTGGTTTTCGAGCACGTGAACTTCGAATATCGCAAGGGCGAACCGGTGCTGAAGGATCTCAGCTTCGCGGTCGAGCCGGGGCAGAAAGTCGCCATCGTTGGTCCGACCGGTTCCGGCAAAACCACCATCATGAAGCTGCTCAACCGCTTCTACGATGTGACCTCGGGACGGATCCTGGTGGACGGAGTCGATGTGCGCGAATGGGATCTGACGGCGCTGCGGCGCGCGATCGGGCTGGTCCAGCAAGACGTGTTCTTGTTCGCCGGTGACATCATGGAGAATGTCCGGCTCGGCCGCATCGATCTTTCCGAAGACGGGGTTCGCCAGGCGCTCGCGCGCGCGCAGGCGCTGCGTTTCGTGGAGCGGCTGCCATCGGGCCTTGCGCAGCAGGTCAGTGAACGAGGTGCGAATCTCTCCTCGGGACAGCGGCAACTTTTGTCATTTGCTCGCGCGCTCGCCTACAACCCGAAGATCCTGGTGATGGATGAGGCGACCTCGAGCGTGGACAGCGAAACCGAACGGCTCATTCAGATCGCACTTAACGAGCTGCTTGCCGATCGCACCGCTTTGGTCATTGCGCATCGCCTTTCGACAATCGAGCGCGCCGATCGAATCATGGTGCTGGCAGGCGGCGCCCTGCGCGAGAGCGGCAGCCACGATGAACTGCTCAAGCTGCGCGGGCTCTACTACCGGCTCTTCGAGCTGCAGTACGCCACCATCGCCGAGCCGGTGCGCGAGGCTGTGGACTGAGACGTGCGGCGAGGCACCCGCTGGTTCGCCGCAGCCGCCGCAGCGACGCTGCTGGCGGGATGCAACATCAGCTACATCGCGCGCGGCGCATATGAAGAAGCGCGCATCCTGTGGAATCGCAAACCGATCCCCCAAGTGATCGCCGATCCCGCACTCGCACCAGAAATCCGCGCGAGGCTGGAAACCGTTCTCGCCGTGCGCGATTTTGCGCGTGACCATCTCGGCCTCAAAGTCGGCGGCGCATACACCACGGTATCGCCGGTCGACAAAGGCGCGATTGTCTACGTTGTGATGGCTGCGCCCCGCGATTCGCTCGAACCTTACGAGTGGTGGTTTCCGATTGTGGGAGCGGTGCCCTATCGCGGGTACTTCAATGAGGACGAGGCGCACGCCCTGGCGGCCGAGATGGA
>JBGPMZ010000185.1:0-5732 GCA_041487255.1 Binataceae bacterium (SeqCode)
ACTTTCCGAGCAGGCTCAGCATGTGTTCGGAGAACGATGGATGGCAATCGCCGAAGGGGTCCGGGATCCGCGAGACCGGCTCGCCAAGATGAAATCCGGCGCCCTCGCGATTTGGGATATTCTCGGGGACTTTACGCAGCCCGTCCATGTCGTCGATGAAAACAATCAGGCGGGTAGGCCTATCAGCCGGTATGACGCCGGAATGTTTGAGCTGCTCGAACGCCCTGCGCACGTACGACGGCCGCAACACCTCCGACATGGTGCCAAGGTGCGGCATGCCCGAAGGCCCGAAACCGCTCTGGAAAATCGCCGGCCGGCCAAGCTCGTAGCGCGCGACCCGATCGGCAACTTTTTTGGCCTCCTCGTAGGGCCACAGATAAAGCTCCGACTGCGTTTTCGATTCGGACGCCATTTGCGAGCTACTCCTCTTCCACTGGTCTTCCGCGCAAAATCAGCGCGACCGCCTCATGCACCCACGGGTCGATTTGCAAGTCACGAATTTTTTCCGACGAGAGCCGCAGCTTCACGCCGCAGTTCGGGCACACCACCGCATCGTGCCGATAGCCGCCCGCGTCTTCCACCGTCAGCTTCAAAATCCACTCGGCGGCGGGCCGGCGGCAGATGACGCAGGTGCGCGGCGCGTCCGGATGTGGATCTCCCTGGGGCATAGAGCGCCATATTGTATACTATTGTAGGTAGCAAGATGGATGACCGGTCGCGCCATCGCGGCGCGTTTGGTTTTACCCTGTATCGTCCTATAGATTGTTGGCATTAAGGCCGTGGTGATTTATCAACCTCGAATTGCTCCAGACTCGGCCGTCCTGGTCTGTTTCAGAGGCCGTCCCGGGCCGCTCTCACCGTTTCGCGTCCGCCTGTTGCGCGCTGCACAGCTCGGCTGACGGCGGCGGTTCACCCCGCGTCGCCGCAAGCCGCCGGGTACGCTTCAACATTAAATGGATAAGGAATTCACCAGACAAAAAATTAGGGAACTCCGCGCTACGGTGTCCGAAACCGACCGTATCGCGATCGTCTTGCAGGACGATCCGGACCCCGACGCGATGGCGAGCGCGATGGCGTTGCGCGCCCTGCTCGGCCGCAACAAACAGACCACGCCCATCCTCACCTTCGCGCCGGTTACGCGGCCCGAGAACCGCACCATGGTGCATCTGCTCGAAATCGAGATTCAGCCGGCTACTCCCGAGGCCCTCGGCGAGTTCGACAAGATCGCGATGCTCGATGTGCAGCCGCCTTACTTCGGCGACAAAATCAAAAGCGCCGACATCGTCATCGATCATCATCCGGGTTATGGTCCGCACAACTCCGTGTTTCAGGATCTGCGCCCCAAGTATGGCGCAACCTCGACTATTATGACGGAGTACATGATTAGCGCCGACGAACACATCAGCGAACGGCTCGGCACCGCGCTGCTTTACGGTATCCGCACCGACACGGTGATGCTGTCGCGGCGGGTGACCGACGACGATGTGCTGGCCTTCACTCATCTGTATCCGATCGCCAACTACAGTCTGCTTCGGCAGTTCGAACGCCCCGAGTTGCCGCTGCAGTTCGCGAAGATTCTTTCGCGCGCGATGCGCCGCCTCGAAATTCATGATGGGCTGGTGGTGCTCAACCTCGGCAGAGTTGCGCGCGACGATCTCATCGTGCAGATGGCGGATTTCTGCCTGCAATTCGAAGGGGTGCAATGGGTTGAAGTAGCGGGCAAGCTCGGGCCCAACCTCGTGGTCGCGGTGCGAAATCATGGCAACACGAGACAACCCGCCGGCGAAGTAGCGAAGCGATTGGCCGGAGACATCGGCAGCGGCGGCGGTCATCGCGACATGGCCAAGGCGGTGATTCCGTTGCGCGCGTGGCGAGGACGCGAAGGCACCACTCGCGACGCGCCCATCGAGGCGCGGTTGCGGGATCTCTTCATGGCGGACTTAGCGGCGACCGGCGAAGACTCCGACGGCAGGCCTCCGGCTCAGCGCCCGGGCGCTTCCTAATCGAGTCCCGCTTGATGGAGTCCTGCTTGATAGAGTCCGCCCGACGCCAGGACTACAATCCTGATCGTGACGGAGGGGACAGTCGAAATCAAAAACAAGTTAGGCCTCCACTTGCGGGCCGCAACGATGCTGGTGAAGACCGCGGGCAAGTTCTCCTCGGCAATCACACTCACTCGCGGCAAGGATCACGCGAGCGCGCGCAGCGTCATCGGCCTGATGACGTTAGGTGCGGGCCTCGGCTCCAAGCTCACCGTCAAAGCCGAAGGCGCTGACGCCGAGGAAGCGCTGACGGCGGTGCGAGCGCTGTTCGATGATAAGTTCGGTGAAGAGTAGCCGCCCTCAAAGTAATTGTACGATGATGAGATCCCGATTCCATTTGCTAGCCGCTGCAATCCTCATCGTGTTTTCGATGCCGGCGTCATCGGCCCTCGCGCAGGACGTCACGGTCCCGATGCCCGGGGAATACGCGTCCGGTACGGCTGCGGGACCCCAGCAGATTCCGGATCCAACTTCGACGTTGCAGGACGATGGCAGCACCTTCGCGATTCCGATTCCGGGGGGCGGCGAAATTGTGGTGGAGGGTCCCGCGTCGGAAACGTTCACCAGCATTGGTCCGATCGAGCATTGGGCGAACCAACGCAACAATCCCTCTTCGGTAGGCACCGGCGCGTTAGGACCGATCACACCGCCCCGGTAAATCCTCGCTCGCTAGGCGCCGTACTCGGGCGTGACGTCGATCACCAGCTTTTCGGCGCCGCGCAAAATCGTGACTGGCGTCTTCACGTCGGCGTGCTCATCACTGAGCAGCTTGTGCAGCACATCGATGCTCGTCACCGGATGCTCTCCGAACGCGACGACGATGTCGTTAGAATGGATTCCCGCTTTGTCCGCCGCGCTGCCGGGCTCGACCGTCGACACCATCACGCCGCGCTCGATCGCCAGGCGATGGAACCGCACCACCTTGCGCTGAATCGGCACGTTCATGCCCGCGATTCCCAGGTGCGCGCGGATGATGCGACCATCGCGCATCAGGCGTGCCGCGACGAACTTCGCGGTGTTCACCGCAATCGCGAAACAGATTCCCTGCGCCGGCAAAATCACCGCCGTGTTGACGCCGATCACCTGGCCGCGCGAATTCACCAGCGGCCCGCCCGAGTTGCCGGGGTTCAGCGCCGCATCGGTCTGGATGACGTTGTCGATCATCCTGCCCGACGCCGCCCGCAGCGATCGGCCCATCGCACTTACGACGCCTGCCGTCACGCTGTACTGAAATCCGTATGGACTTCCGATTGCGATCGCGACCTGGCCGACTTTCAGCGCCGCGGAATCGCCCAACTCGGCGGCAGTTAGATCAGGTGCGCCAATCCGAAGTACGGCGAGGTCGGAATCGGCATCGTCACCGACCGGATCGGCAGCAAATCTTCGGCCGTCGAGCAACGTGACATGAATCGTCGACGCGCGATTGACGACGTGGCTATTGGTCAGAACAAACCCATCGGGAGTGAATACAAAACCGGAGCCCGAACCTCCGGACGGGCGCCCCGAGGCCTTCGCATGCGCGACCTCGACATGCACCACGCTCGGACTGACCTTCTCGGCCGCGCCGGAAACCGCGGTGGAGTAGGCGTCGAGCAGTCGCGCGTCTGAAGGCTGGCCGGAGCTGGAGCTGCCGGCCGCGACCGGCTTGTAATCATCGTTAAGAATGCGACGTAAAGTGGCTTTCATGTTCTTACTTGCGGCGAAGCCCGAACCGCGGGCATAGCCGCATCAGGAAACATAACCACTGATGGCAAAGCTGGGAGGGCGTGTAAGAAGACGTAGCGTCGCTAGAAACCCAGGTGCACGCGCTGGATGATCTCGGTGCCGTGGTTCGCGAGCAGCCGCATCAGCGCGAATAGCAATCCGAAGATCGCGCCAAAGATGCCGCCGTTGACGCGAATCCAGTCCAGATGCTGGCGGGTCTTCGATTCGATTTGAATCCTGATTTTCTCATCGTCGAGCTTCATCAGGTTTTCCCTGACCATCTCGGTGATTTGCCCGCGGCTGGTCTGTACCGCACGCGCCACGAAGGTATCGATGACGCGGCTCGCCAGCTCGTGCGCGGGACTTTCGGGATCGTGAAGCTGCTGACCGATCTCGTGCAGCGCGCTCTCCATCGCGCCCATCAGCTCGGGATCGTTGCGCAGTTGACTCAGGCGGGTCCGCAGGTTCTCCGCCAGCCAGGAGCTAAGCGATCGCACGCCGATTCGATTCAAGGCCCAGTAAATTCGCCGCCATGAATTCGGCAGGTTCTGTCTTAGAAACGTTTCGATCCGATCGACGACTTCGGGAGATTCGAAGTACGTCGCGGCGCGATTGAGAAGACGATCGAAGGCCGGCTGCGCGAGGAACTCGGCAAGGTCCACCTCTTCGAGCGCGGTTCCAAGCCTTCCAACCAGATCCATCCGGCTGAGTTTGTCGCCGATCATTTGCGGCGTCAGCCATTCCTTCTCGATAGTCGCCGCGATGCCGTTGATGAGCTTTTCGCGATTGCGCGGCAGCACGCCGGAGCCGGGCAGGTACCATTTGCGCTCGAAGATCATCTTGAGCGCGATGTAGTCGCACAGCCCGCCGATGAGCGCCGCCTCCGCGATTGCGACGACTAACTCAGCCGTCGTCCTCCACGGCGTGAAGCGCAGTGCCGCCCACGCAACGATGTAGACGAAGGCGGAGAACGCCAGCGTCACTCCGCCCTTATGGGTGAAGAGGAAATTCTTGAGCCCGGATTGAGGTGGCTCGGCAACTTGAGTCACGCGGCCATTCTGGTTCAGCGCCGAATCGGGGAATTTCGGCCTCGAATCGTGCGAGGCATCGCTCGTCGCGATATCCGGATGGCTCGTTTCCACGACATTCATTGTACCTGAAACGCGCGCGACACCCTTGATAAGCAGTGGGAACGGGAAGCGCGAGTAAGTTAAAATAAACCCCTCTATGCAGTGGACGACCGCGAAAATACGGCAATCCTTTCTCGATTTCTTCAAAGAGCGGGGCCACGAAATCGTGCCCTCGGCCTCGATCATTCCGAAGGGCGATGCGACGCTCCTCTTCACCAACGCCGGCATGGTCCAGTTTAAGGACTATTTCCTCGGCCTTCGCACCCCGTCAGCGCGGCGGGTGGTCGATTGCCAGAAGTGCCTCCGCATTTCGGGCAAACACAACGACCTCGAAGCGGTCGGCCGCGACACCTACCATCACACTTTTTTCGAGATGCTGGGTAACTGGTCGTTCGGGGATTACTACAAAGAGGCGGCCATCCCCTGGCATTGGGAGCTCATCACCAAAGTCTGGAAAATCCCGGCCGACCGGCTGTGGGCGACGATTTACACCGACGATGACGAAGCCGAAGCGGTCTGGAAGAAGATTCCCGACCTGCTCCCGGGCCGCATCCTGCGCTTCGAGAAAGAAAATTTCTGGGAGATGGGCGATACCGGGCCATGCGGTCCCTGCTCTGAAATCCACTACGATCGTGGCGTCGCCGCGTGCAAGGGCACCCCGCATCCGGCGGTGAAGTGCGCGGTCAACGTCGAGGGATGCGAACGCTTCATCGAGCTCGGCAACCTCGTCTTCATCCAGTACAACCGCGACGCGGCGGGCAAGCTCACGCCGCTTCCGATGAAGCATGTCGATACGGGCAGCGGCCTGGAGCGCATCGCGGCGGCGATCCAGAGCCTCGAAACCGGCAAGCTGCTG
>JBGPMZ010000186.1:0-5703 GCA_041487255.1 Binataceae bacterium (SeqCode)
ACAGTGTTTCTCAGTCTCAGGATTGACCCTCACAATAGCGTTCACGCAAGCGATGGGACACCCCAAGCCGCTGACTTTTCGCGTCCGCGTTACCATCGGCGGAACCATCTGATGCGACTTTCGATGACACTGGTTTCGCGCAACTCCGCGTCTGATAACCTGCCGCGTCGGGATGCATCCGGAGCACGTCACTTTTCTAAAGATCTTCGCGATCGCAGTCGCGATCGGCCTGGACGTATTCGCGATCTCGGTCGGGGTGGGAATCACCCAGGCGCAGTGGGCGACGCGTATCCGCCTGGGGGCCGCATTTGCCGCGGCGGAGATCACGATGCAGGTGGTTGGCTACGAGTTGGGGACCAGCGCCGGCAAGTTGTTCGGTGAAATCGCGGAATGGCTCGGCTTTGGCCTGCTCGCCATCGTGGGGGTGTTCATGATTCGCGAATCGTTCAGTCAGGCCGAGTCCTCCTTCGACCTGACCCGGGGAGTGGGATTGCTGATCGCGTCGCTGTCCATCAGCCTTGACTCGCTCGGAGTTGGATTCGCGCTTCCAGCGATCGATATTCCGCTGCTGCCGATGCTGATCACGGTTTCGATCACGACCAGCGTTTTCACCTTCATCGGTTTGGCCTTCGGCCGGCGCATCGGCGAACGCTATGAGCATGAGGCTCAACGGGCGGCAGGCGCAATGCTGATCCTGCTTGCGCTGGTATTCTCTATCGAGCATTTAATTCCCCATTTATACTGAGCAGTTGACACTCGGCAACGAACCCGCTGGGCTCGCTCTGGAGGCTTCGATGAATTGGCGCCCAGGTTTGATGATCGGATGCGCGATGCTCGCGCCTATGATGGGCGTCGGAGCGGGCACGATTGTCTTCGCCCAGCAAGGCGCACCCTCCAGCAACACGCTGTCGATACCAATCCGGCAGCATCCGGATGCGGCGCCCTCGATCGCCGCTCCGCTTCCGCAACCGGATACCGCCCTGGAGCTGCGCTCGCTCAAACTGCGCAGCCAGCCGGGCTACGAACAAGTTACGGTCACGGTCACCGATTCATTGGGGAAGTACGTCACGGATTTGAAGGAGGATGATTTCCGCGTCCTCGAGGACGGCCAGCAACGCCCCATCGGATTCTTTCGCGTCGATCGCAGCGCGCCGGTATCGGTGGGAATCGTGGTCGACTGTTCGAGATCGATGGTGACCAAGTTCCCGCAGGCGCGGCGCGCCATCACTCACATGGTCGAGGAGCTGGATTCGCGGGACGAAATTTTCCTCGAGTCATTTTCAGTCAACGCTGAGCTGCTCCAGCCCTTCACCACCAGTCACGCGGAGATCGTCGACCATTTGGGTTTCCTCCGCGCACAAGATCAGACTGCACTTTACGACGCAGTCTTCATGGGGCTTTTCGAAATGCGTCGGGCTCGACGCGACAAGCGCGCGCTCCTGGTCGTCACTGACGGAATGGACAACCGGAGTACGGTTACTCGCGAGCGGGTGATTGGCGCGGCGCGCGCGATGAAGGTGCTCATCTATACCATCGGCATCGGTGGCGTGGCGGCGAATCCCGACGCAGGGTTCCTTGAACACTTGCTCAGCCTCGACGACGACCAGGTAGACATGAAAACGCTGACAGCGTTGGCGGAAGAAACCGGCGCCCGGGCCTTCAACCTGCGGCGGGTTGGGGATGGCGACGAACTCAGCCGCGACTGCGAAGCCATCACTAGTGAGCTGACCCGCCAGTACACCGTCGCGTACTTGTCGCCCGACCCGGGACGCCTCGGATATCGCACTTTGCGGGTCGACATTCCAAAGCATCCGGAGCTCTCGGTGCGGGTGCGCAAAGGCGTCGCGGTTGTTCCTCATTGAGCAGTGGGAGTGCCGCTATGGAGTCGGCGGCGCGGTGCCGGAGGCCTTGCTCTTCTCGATGATCGAGACGCTGGTGTCGATGCATCCGCCGCAGATGTAAACGGTCGGCGGATTGCCGCCGCCTGCGACGAGGAACTGAACATGCTCGGCGGTTTTGCCGCAGAACGAACACTGGAGCGGTTGTTTTTCCATTGCCTTCATCGCCAACCTCCCGCGCTTCTCGAGATAGCGTTCTTCCCAAGATAACGCATCTTCAGCCGGACTTCACCGCACGAGGCGGTCGGGAATCTGAAACTTTCGCAGCAGCACGTGACAGGCATCGTACTGGTCAGGGTGCTCGCTGCGAATCGATTCCAGCGAGTCGACGAATTCGCTTTCGTCGCGAACCTCGCGCGATTGTGACAATTGCCGCGTCCTCCCGACGCGCCTAAGATTGCGCTATGCCGGAACAAGAAGTTCTGTTCATGCGCAGCCCCTGGACGCCGCTTCATATCGAGCGGGCCGAGGGCGCGTATCTCTACACCAAGGACGGCCGCAAGCTGCTCGATGCGGGAAGCGGCGCGGTCGTAGTCAATGTCGGGCAAGGGCGCGAGGAACTCGCCAAGATCGCCGCAGAGACCATCCGCAAGCTGAACTACATCGTGCCGGTATGGGTCTCGACGGAGCGCGAGAAGCTCGTGACTCGCCTCGCGAAATGGACGCCGCCCGGCCTCAACCGCTTCTTCTTCACCAGCGGCGGTTCCGAGGCGGTCGAGATGGCGATCAAGTTTGCGATGCTCTACCAGAAGGTGAAGGGCAAGCCGTCGAAGAAAAAGATCATCTCGCGCCAGTTCTCGTATCATGGCAACACGCTGGGTGCGCTGTCCGCGGGTAGCAGTCTGCGCCGCGCCGACTATGAGCACGTGCTGTTCGATTGGCCGAAAATTCCGCCCTCGTTTTGCTATCGATGCCCGTGGGGCAAGACCTATCCGTCGTGCGATATCGATTGCGCCAATGCGCTCGAGGAAGAGATCAGGAAGCAGGGCGCCGACAACATCGCCGCCTTCATGGCCGAGCCGATGATGGGCGCGGCGGGCGGCGCGGTTCCGCCGGTCAAGGAGTACTGGCCGAAGCTGCGCGAAATTTGCGATCGCAACGATATCCTGCTCATCGCGGATGAAGTAATGACCGGCTTCGGCCGCACCGGGCGGCGCTTCGCGGTCGATCACTGGAACGTGAAGCCCGACATTCTCATCGGCGGCAAGGGGCTGACCGGCGGCTACATGCCGATGGGGATGATCGCCGTCGATGAAAATGTCGTCGAGGTATGCGAGCAGGCGAACCGCGATTTCATGTTTTTCACCTACAGTTGTCATCCGCTCGCATGCGCGATGGGCGACGGCGTCCTCGCCATCATGGAGCGCGAGCAACTGGTCGAGCGCGCGGAGAAAGTCGGCGCGCGCCTCGGTGCGCAGCTCAAGGAGGAACTCTCCGGGCATCCGATGGTGGGCGATATTCGCGGCGCGGGATTTTTCTGGGGGGTCGAGCTGGTGCGCGATCGCGAACATCGCACTCCCTACGCGCCCGAGCTGAAGACGGCGAACAAGGTGCTCGGCGCGGCGGTCAAGCGCGGGCTGTTCGTCTATCCGTCCACTGGAATGGCAGGCCCCGCCGGCGGTGACGCGATTATGATCACACCGCCCTTTATCGTGAATGACAATGACATCGATTTCATCGTGAACACGGCACGCGCCGCCCTCGATGACGTCAAACCCACTCTGCCCTGACCCGATTTCGGAGAAAGAAGCGGCATGCCCGAAAGCATCATTGGACCGACCTCGCACTACTTTTTTTCGCAGCGCCTAAAGCTCCACTATGTCGACTGGGGCAACCCCGATGCGCCGCTGCTGATCCTCGTGCACGGCGGCCGCGATCATTGCCGCAACTGGGACTGGACCGCGCTGGAACTGCGCGGCAACTTTCACGTGATCGCGCCCGACCTGCGCGGTCATGGCGATTCCGCGCACGCGATCGGCAGCCCCTACTCGATGATCGATTACGTGGTGGACCTCGCGCAGCTCATCAGCGCGCTGGGCAATCAGCCACTCACTCTCATCGGGCATTCGCTCGGCGGCGGACTCGTCCTGCAGTATACCGGCGTGTTTCCGAAGATGGTGAAGAAGGTGGTGTCGATCGAAGGACTCGGGCCGCCGCCCGGAATGATTCGGGATACCCCCGCCAGCGAGCGCATGAAAAATTGGGTGCGCGAGATGCAGGCGCTCTCACAACGCAGCGTGCGCGAGTATCCCGGCATCGAGGAAGCGCTGGCCAGGATGCGCGCCGAGAACCCGCACCTCAGCGTCGAACAGGCGCGTCATCTTACGATTTGGGGAATTCAGCGCAACGAGAACGGGACGTATTCGTGGAAATTCGACAACTATGTTCGCGCGACCACGCCGTATCAGTTCAACCTCAAGGATGCCGAGGAAATCTGGTCGCACATCGAATGCCCCGCGCTGCTGATTCGCGGTGGCGAGTCATGGACCGGCGACTGGGAGAAAGACGGCCGCACCAAGGTGTTCAGAAGTGCCGAGATCGTAACGATCGAGAAAGCCGGCCACTGGGTGCATCACGATCAGCTCGATGAATCGCTCAAGGTGATCAAGCGCTTCCTGCAGGTTTGATCTCCCGCGCAAGGTGTTCGGGTGCCTCGAACCAAGATTGATCCCGCCATCCCCAAGCTCGGGCTTCGCACCGATCAGTTCAACTACGTGCAGATGGTCCTGCTGGCGGCGATCACGGGTATGCTCGCGGCACTGGGCAATCTGGGATTTCGT
Organism: Binataceae bacterium (SeqCode); assembly: GCA_041487255.1. Lineage (GTDB taxonomy): Bacteria > Desulfobacterota > Binatia > Binatales > Binataceae > DATGKG01. Next base: position 4,679 of record JBGPMZ010000186.1, read on the forward strand.
GAACTGATTCATTTCTCCGACCTGATTTTTCGCCGGCTCGAATGGAATGCGCTGGGAATTTTTCGCGGAGGCGCGTTTCTGATTCTAATCCCGGTGGTGCTCGCCACCGGCGCGCTTGCGATGTTGCTGCTCGACCGCATCTTTCGCGGCGAGGTCCTCGGCTATGGATTTCCCAGTTTCCTCGAGCAGGTGAATCTCGGTAATGCGCGGATCAAGCGCGGATGGATTTTCGTCAAAGCCGCGGGCGCCGCGCTCTCGCTCGGCTCGGGATGGTCAGTCGGACGCGAAGGTCCCATCGCGCAAGTCGGCGGCGCGATCGGATCGGCGGTCGCGCAGTTCAGAAAACTGGGGCCCGAGCGCGCGAAGGTGCTGGTCGCGGCCGGCGCCGGCGCCGGGATCGCGACGACCTTCAACGCTCCCATGGGCGGGCTGATGTTCGCGCAGGAGATCGTCCTGCTCGGCCACACCGAACTCGCCAACCTCACGTTGCTGATCGTGGCGACGCTGACCGCGGTGGTGACCTCGCGCGCCGTGACCGGTAATGAGGCGGTCTTCCAGGTTCCGCAATTCGTGCTGCGCAGCTACTGGGAGATGTTGACTTACGGCGCGATGGGCGCGGTGTTCGGGGTGCTGAGCGCGAGTTACATCCGCTTCTTTCATGCGACCGCCGATGCATTTCGGCGCCTCAACATCGCCGATTGGCAGAAACTCGCAATCGGTGCGGGGATCGTCGGCGCGGTCGCGATTTTCCTGCCGCAAAATTTGTCCGACGGTTATCCCACCATCAATGCGGCGATGGCGGGGCAGTATGAATTGATGATGCTGGCCGCACTGACTCTCGCAAAGTTCTTCACCAGCAGCGTGTCGCTGGGCTCGGGCGCTCCCGGCGGAGTGTTCGGACCGATCTTCTTCATCGGAACGATGGCTGGCGGCACGATGCAGCGGACTTTTTCGCTGTTCATTCCGCATCTGACCGGACCGCGCGGCTCCTACGCGCTGGTGGGACTCGGCGCATTTCTCGCGGG
>JBGPMZ010000187.1:0-5692 GCA_041487255.1 Binataceae bacterium (SeqCode)
CGCGAGGTCGTGCTGTTCCCCGACACCTTCACCAACTATTTCGAACCGGAGGTTGCGATCGCGGCGACCGAGGTGCTGGAGCGTGCAAACTTCCGAGTGGTCATCCCACGCGATGATCTCTGCTGCGGGCGTCCGCTCTATGACCAGGGAATGCTCGATCGCGCGAAACAGCGCCTACAGGAAACGATGGACGCGCTGTGGCTCATGGTCGAGCGCGGCGCGTATGTGATCGGCCTCGAGCCGAGTTGCATACTGACCTTTCGCGACGAACTGCCCGGGCTCTTTCCCGACAACCGGCGCGCGCAGACGCTGCGCGAGCGCTCCCTTCTGCTCGACGAATTCCTCAAGCGCGAGGTTCCCGGTTACATTCCGCCGCAGCCCAAACCGCTCAAGGCCAAAGCGCTGCTCCATGGCCATTGCCATCAAAAGGCGCTCGCAGGTCTCGACGGTGAGGCTGCCATCCTGTCGAGCATCCATGGACTCGAGCTCGAAGTCCTCGACGCTGGATGCTGCGGGATGGCGGGGCCATTCGGCTACGAGGATTCGCACTTCGCGGTTTCGAAGGCGTGCGCCGATCGAGTGCTGGTTCCCGCGATCAATGCGAGCGAGCCCGGGACCATCGTGATCTCCGATGGCTTTTCATGCCGCGCGCAAATCCGTCAGTTCTGCCCCGATCGCCACCCGATGCATCTCGCGCAGGTCCTAAATCTCGCGGCGCAAAGATGAAACGACGCTGTCTCTTGTGGCACAGACTTTAGTCTGTGGTCTGACGACTAAGATTCTCAAGAACGCAGACTAAAGTCTCTGCTACATCAGAGATGGCAGAATTCCCTACGCCTTCTTCTTCGCGAATGGGCGATCGCGTTCGCTCAGCGCTTCCTTCAGTCCCTTCTCGCGACTCGCTTTCATCCACTCCTTCACGGTGTCGGTCTGATGCGCGATGACGTCGATATCCGCCGATGATTGCTCGGCCGCGCGAATCCCAAGGATCTCGTAGTAGCGATTGACCGCGGCCTTATGCAGCGTCAGCAACTCGGCCGGCACCATCGCAACGCGGCGCGCGTACGCGATCGTCTCTGCCTCGAGCTTGTCCTTCGGATAGACGCGATTGATGAGGTGCCATTCGAGCGCCTCTTTCGCCGACATGTAGTCGCCGGTGAAGAAGTACTCTTTGGTTTTGCGCGGACCCATCAGAATCGGCCACATCGAAAGGGTCGGCAAAATTCCCAGCGAGCGCCCAGCGGGATGCCCGAATTGCGCGTCCTCGCTCGCGAACACGATATCGCAATGACCGATCAGCTCGGTGCCGCCGGCGAGGCAGAATCCATGCACCTGCGCGATGGTCGGCTTATTGATCGACAATAACCGCTGCCATCGCTCGATGGTCTTGTGCAATCCGAAGCGATCGCTGGTAACGGTGAACTTCGAGCCCGGATGCTGGGTGCCTTGGAGATCGTAGCCCGCCGAAAACGCGCGTCCGGCGCCGCGAATAATCAACACGCTCGCTTCCGGATCACTCTCGTACTCGCTCATCACGCTTTCGAATTCCTGGAGCAGCTTCTGCGACAGCGCGTTGAGCTTCTCGGGGCGGTTGAGCGTCAGCCGGACAATTTTATCCTCGACCTTCTCATAAGTGATGGTTTCGTAATTCGCCATTTTGTTTTCTCCGGGTGGCTACTTCGCTGATGCGATAAAGTCCGCGGGAATGCGCACCGACTCCTCGGGCGCTTCCCAAAAGAACATGTGACCAGCGCCCTTCAAGATATGCAGCTTCGATCCGGAAATTCCTTTGTGTAGGATCTCTGCGTTGGCATGGGGCACGATCCTGTCATCGTCGCCATGAATCACCAGGGTGGGCGCTTTGATCTGGGTGAGCTTCCCATATGAATCGAATCCCTGGATCGCGCCGAATTGCCGCGCGTACGTATGCATTGGAGTGATGGGATAGTTCCCCATCTCCGCAATCGCCTGGTTGAGGACATCCTGCCCGTGTTTCGAATTCAGGAACGCGGTCCCGCACGCCGCCGAGAACGCGAGCCGCGCCTGCTCCTCGGCAGGCTTGTCGGGCTGCGGCATCAGCTTCGCGACGTCGTCGGGGTTTGCCGCTACCGAATGCGCCATTCCACAGTTGGTGCATCCGAGCACGAGACCGCGTACGCGTGCGGCATGATTGAGCGCGAACTCCTGCGCGATCATTCCACCCATCGAGATCCCGTAGATGTGCGCGCGCGCAACCTTCGCACGATCGAGGACGGCGGCGATGTCATTCGCCATGTCGGTGAGCGTCCACGGCACATCAGGCTTGTCGCTCTCACCGGTGCCGCGGTTGTCGATGACGAAAGTCGTAAATCTTTTCTCGATGCCGCTGAGAAACGCCTCGCCCCATCCGCGGCCCGAACCGCTGAAACCCATGATCAGTGCGAGCGGATCTCCGCTGCCACGAACTTCGTATCGAAGCTTGAAGCCATCTTTGGTCTGCGCAAAATCTCTGGTCGTTGTCATGGAAACTCCATCTATTTGGAAACTTGTTCCGCGCGCGCGGTTAACGCCCCTGGAATTTCGGTTCGCGCTTTTCGAGGAATGCCTTCACCGCTTCCTTATGGTCCTCGGTCTGGCCGGTCAGCGTCTGCCCCCACGCTTCGCGATCCAGCAACTCGTGGAACTCATGCGTCAGCGCGAGATTCAGGTTCGCCTTGATGTGCGTGTACGCGACCGTCGGTCCATTGGCGATTCGCTTCGCGATCTTCTCGACTTCATCTTTGAACGACGCCGCAGGCACGACGCGATTGGCCAGCCCGATGCGCAACGCTTCATTCGCGTCGATGACATCGGGAAGGAAGTACAGCTCGCGCGCCTTCGCCGAGCCCACCAACTGGGTAAGCGACCAGGTGCCGCCGTAGTCGCCGGAAAAGCCGACGCGCGCGAACGCGGTTCCGAAGCGCGCATTGTCGGACGCGATGCGCATGTCGCACGCCATCGCGATGCTGAGTCCCGCGCCCGCCGCCGCTCCGTTGACCGCCGCGATGGTGACTTTCGGCATCTCATGAAGCAGGCGCGACGCTTCCTCGCCATGACGAAGATTCGCGACCCGATCTTCGAGCGTCGGCGCAGGGCCGGTGGCCTCGTTGCGCGCGCGCATCGCGGTGATATCTCCACCCGAGCAGAAGCCGCGTCCCGCGCCCGTCACTACTACGGCTCCCACCTTGGGATCATGCGAGGCCTTCAGCAGTTCGCCACTCAGGCCGTTCATCATCTCGGGCGACATCGCGTTGAGCTTGTCGGGCCGATTGAGGGTCAGATAAAGCACGCGGTCGCGTAGTTCGACTAACAGATCGGGCATGATGGACCTCCAAAAGCGCGATGAGCAATTGCCCTCTAGTTACTTCACTCTAGCGATCCTGTCGAGCGCGAGGGCGACCGCCTGCGTTCCATCCATTTCATGGCCTAACACGGCGGCGGTGTTGAACATCGAGGTCATCATCGCCAGGCCCGGCAGCGCGAGCGATGCGTCGCGAGCGGCCTCGGTCACCAGGCGCAAGTCCTTCCGAATCAGCTTGATGAAGAATCCCGGACGCCAATCGCCCGCGATGATCTTCGGACCGAGATTATTCAGCTGCCACGATGCCGCCGCGCCCGCGCCGATCGCCTCCAGCACCTGCGATGGATCGAGACCGCCGGCTTTTGCAAATGCCAGCGCCTCGGCGGCGGCTTCGAGCGCGACCGACACCGCGATCTGATTGGCGAGCTTGGTCATCTGCCCTGCGCCGGACGGCCCCATGTAAGTGATGCGCTTGCCGAGATGCTCGAAGAGCGGTCGCGCCCGATCGAATGCGCTGTGCCCGCCACCCACCATAATCGCAAGGGTGCCCTCGATAGCGCCGCTCTCCCCACCCGACACCGGCGCATCGAGGTACTCGACGCCGGCCTCGCGAAGTTGCGCCGCCGTCGTGCGCTCGGACTGCGGCGAAATCGTACTCATGTCGATGAGGAGTTGACCCTTCTTGAGCGCGGGTTCGACGCGTGCGATGGTCGCCTCGACATCAGGGGTATCGGGCACCATGATGAAGACGACCTCGGCACCAGCAACTGCGTTGACTGGATCGGTGACGACAGTAGCGCCATCTGCGGCGAGTCGTTGCGCTTTTTCCGGGCTGCGGTTGAAGACGCTTATTTTATGGCCGGCCTTGAGCAGCCGCCGCGCCATCGGCGCGCCCATGATTCCGGTTCCGATCCACGCGATTTGCATTGTCGACGACTCCGTCGAAGCGCGAGCGTGCTTCGTTGTGCTGCAATTCTCAGCGCCCATCGAAAAGAACGCGATCATTATTTGTCCATCCACCCGCCGATGACTAGTCTCCCTACTTAGCAGCATGCTTCAGGAGGCCTCAGCGAACGCGAGAGGGTGGCGCAACAATCGCGCCGCCATTGCATTGCTGGCACTCATCGCGATTTCCGCCCTGGCGAGGCTGCTGCTCATACTCAATTTTCGTGCGCGAGCATCGTGGGATACCGGCGGCTACATACTCACCGCGCGAACGATCGCAAGTCTGGATTTCAGCCATTACGATGGAAAGCGAACTCCGATTTATCCGCTCCTCCTGCTGCTAGCCGGAATGGACTGGGACGTGGTGCGATGGATTCAGTCGCTGCTCGGAATCGCGATCGGATTGATGCTATTCACGATCGCATGGATTCGCACCCGTAGCGCGGCGACCTCTTTCATCGTGGGATTGTTCGGCGGTCTCGCGCCGAGCGAACTGCTCTTCGAGCAAATCATCTATAGCGAAACGCTTTGCACCTTCTGGATAGTTCTTTCGCTGCTTGCGTATGCCTCGATGGTTGCGAACGCGCGCGCGAGGATTTGGGACCATGCGCTGCTCGGGCTGTCCGCGGCGCTCGCGGGCATGACCCGACCGATGTTCCTGTTCCTCGGCCCGCTCTACTTTTGCTTAATCATGGCGCGCTCTCGACCGCCACGACTCCGAAGGCTATCCGATGCACGACTGGCACTGGTACTCGCGCCCACCCTCGTCCTCGCAATCGGATGGTCGGCCGTCAACAAATACACCATCGATTACTTCGGTGTGACAACCACCACCGGCTACAACCTAAGCAATCACAGCGGAGCCTTCATGGAATTGGCGCCACCAGCATATGGACTGATCAGCGACATCTATATTCGACAGCGGATACTGCAGAAGTGGCGGATGGGCAATCACACAATGACGATCTGGTACGCCGAAAACGAAATCAAACGAGCCACCGGGTTTTCGACTGCCGAGCTGTCGAAGGTGCTCACGCAAATGTCGCTGGAAATGTTCGCCGAGCACCCGCTCCTCTATCTGCGTTCGGTCGCCCAGTCGTGGGCACGGTTTTGGGGATTGGGTCTCTACCGGCACCTCGGATTCTTCAAAAGCTATCTCGCGAAATGGCTCTATAAGCTGTTATTTGCCTCCGCGTCCTTCCAGCTGGCGATCAACGTGACGTTCCTGGTCATTGCAGCGTGCTCGATAGCGTCCTGGCTCGCCGGCCGGACCAGGTTCGACTTTGCGCTGGACGTCATCGCGATAGTGCTGGTGGCGTCGGCGCTGCAGGCATTCATGGAGTACGGCGAGAACGTCCGCTACCTCGCACCGCTGGTTCCGTTGACGATTTACACCGTCGTGACCTTCGCGCGGCGCGCGTTCGATTC
>JBGPMZ010000188.1:0-5656 GCA_041487255.1 Binataceae bacterium (SeqCode)
CTTCGCGAGGTTCGGCGCGCCGGTCCAGATATTCAGCTTTTCGCACACGCGCTGATCGAAGCCCTCGTCATGATAACGCAGCGGCACCTCGTAAATAGTCGGGACATCGGCCCCCGAGATCACGCAGCTCTCCTCGACGTTGCAGAAGTGCGCGATCTTGGCTTTGAGCGGTTTCTCGAGTGGCCGATCGCAGCGGCAGAGCAGGATGTCCGGCTGAATCCCGAGTCCCGTCAGTTCCTTCACGCTATGCTGCGTGGGTTTCGTCTTCACCTCGGCGGCAGTGCGGATGAACGGCACCAGCGTGACGTGCGCGTAGATGACGTTTTCCTTGCCGAGGTCCCACCTGAATTCGCGAATCGCTTCGAGGAACGGCAGGCTCTCGATATCGCCGACCGTGCCGCCGACTTCGACGATGAGAATGTCGCATCCTTCGGCCGCGAGCAGAATGCGCCTTTTGATCTCGTCGGTGATATGCGGAATGACCTGCACCGTCGCGCCGAGATAATCGCCGCGGCGTTCCCTCTGGATGACGGTGTCGTAGATTTGCCCGGTGGTGCAGTTGTTGCGCTTGCTCATCCGGGTTTCGACGAAGCGCTCGTAGTGCCCGAGGTCGAGGTCGGTCTCCGCGCCGTCATCGGTGACGAAGACTTCGCCATGCTGCAGCGGACTCATCGTGCCCGGGTCGACGTTGATGTAGGGGTCCATCTTCAGGAACGAGACCTTGAGCCCGCGCGCCTCGAGCAGCGCGCCGAGTGACGCCGCTGCCAGCCCTTTGCCGAGCGAAGACACCACGCCGCCGGTGACGAAAATGAATTTGGTTTTGCCGCGCTCCGCCATGATTCCCTCCCGCCCTGCGTAACCGTTACAGAAGCCCCGTTTGCGAACGCCGCGCCCTAGCCAGGTCCTCGGCAGTATCTATCTCAAGCGACGGCGCCACGGAAGCGACCACCCGGATGCGATAGCCGTTTTCGAGCGCACGCAACTGTTCCAGCTTTTCAAGCTGCTCAAGTTTTCCCGGCGCGAGCGATGCGAACCGGAGCAGGAATTCACGCCGATACGCGTAGATCCCGATGTGCCGCAGCGCTCCGGGCGGCACGCCTTCGACGTCGCGCCAATGCGGAATCGGGCTGCGCGAGAAATACAGCGCGTTGCCGGACGCGTCGCATACCACCTTGACCTTGGTCGGATTGCGAAACTCCTCGAGATCGGCGATCGGCGTGGCGAGCGTCGCCATGTCGATACGCGGGTCGCTCAGCATCGGTGCAGCAACCGCATCGAGGTCGCGCGGATCGGTGAACGGCTGATCGCCTTGCACATTGAGGTAGATATCCGCGTGAACCTTGGCGGCGACTTCGGCGATACGATCGGTGCCGCTCTGATGCGTGGGCGAGGTCATCATCGCCTCGCCACCGGCGGCGCGCACCGGAGCCGCGATTCGCTCATCATCGGTGGCGACGATCACCCGCTCGATCGAACGCGCCATGCTCACCTGCCGCCACACGCGAACCACCATCGGCAGGCCGTCGATATCGGCGAGTGCCTTGGCGGCGAGACGTGTGGATCCGTAGCGCGCGGGGATGACGGCGATTACCGGCATCGGCGCCCTGACTTTGTTGGATGTTGGGGAAGTAAAACGCGGAGCCGCACAGTCAACGTTAACCGTCGCGCAACCCTCTTGTCAATTTGGCGGCTGAGCGGGTTTTAACAATGGAGCGCGACGCCGACCGATGAGGTTTCTGAGCCTCGACAAAGGCACGCAGGACGGCATTGATCCGCGATTGATAGCCGCGTCTGCGCTTGCGAAACCATTCGAGGATGTCTTTGTCGATACGAATCGTCACCGGCTCCTTTCCGATCGGCCAAACCACTTTCGCATTGGCCCATTCCTCCGCACCAGGAATCCACGTATCCGAATCACCCGCCACCGCTCGCTCGATTTCCTCGTCGGTCATCGCATCCACGCGCTTCCAATCGGTCTAGTCTTCCATCTTGTCAAGGTCTCGCAAGGAGACTCTGGTAATACCTTTCTCTCTCATGGCGACAACGATCGGCTATCTAGAGGCTCGCTTTCTTGCGACCGCCGGCCTTTGCGTACGAGCGATCCCCGCGGCACGGGCAAAGGCGATCCTATCGATTTCAAGTGATCGAGCCACACGCCGATTGCGATCTTAAGTTCCTTGATTGCTTCCGCTTCCGTAGCTCCCAAGCCGGACAAGCCTGGGATCTCGCTGCATGCGGCCACGTACTCACCGTCTCCCATCGACCAGAAGACCCTATACGAATAGTGGGGAACTCTGCGCATTCGCCTACTTCGTCACCCCGGAAGTTACACCAAGCGCCTCGGCCATCTTGAGCATCTGTCGAATCTGATATTCCTTCGCGCTCTTTCCATCATGCGACCGCTGCAAATTCAGAGGGTGCGGAAAACGCCTTCGAATCGTCTCGCCCTTGGGATGTTTGAAGACCCGATGGCTTCCTCGCCCACCTATTTCTCTGAATTGTAGTTGCTTCGCCTAGGCAAGGGCTTCGTCGAAAGTCAGACTCTGAGGTGCGCGGTATGCCTTCGCTAGAAGTTGCGGACTTATAGGCATGCGGGGACATTCGGCTAGCCGATCGCTTCCTACCCCCGGACGCGGGTGACGTTCCGATGCCGTCGTTTTTTGCGGCGTGATGCTACCGGCTCCATTCTGCGCTTGCGCGAGAGTTTGCGATTGCGGCGATTGCGCGTCTTCGAGGCCTGTTTCATTGATTCACCTGATTGTACGAGGGACCTGCGTTGCTGCTTTCCGTGACGCCCACCTGCTCGGTCGGGACATCCACTGCGATTGGGCTCACGACCGTGACCTCGGTCACAGTCTCACCGTGGTTTTGCACCAGCACCTCGCCCACTCGCTCTCCACTGGTCAGGGAACCATTTATAGTGCTCGGCACCTTGTATTCAAGACGGATCGCGCGGGCGTCGTCCTTGGGCAGAACCAGATTGACGTCGCGCGGAGCTACCGGTTGGATGGTTGCGGACGGTCCCACCTGAACATGCACGGGCAATGGTTCGCCGCCGCGCAAGACGGAAACCGATTTGAAATGCTCGAAGCCCCAATCGAGCAGCTTCGCCGATTGCGCGAAGCGCTGCTGATTCGAAGGCGCGCCGAGAATAACCGAGATGAAGCGCAGATTGCCGCGCTTGGCGGTCGCCGTCAGGTTAAAGCCGGCCTGGAAAGTGAAGCCGGTCTTCAGGCCGTCGCATCCGTCAAAATGCCCGATCAGATGATTGGTCGTGTGCAGCATGCATACCCCGCCATCAAACGGGCACTCTTCCTGGCTCGACCACTTGAGGAGATCGGTGGTGTGAATGATCTGATATGCCACCCGCGCGAGGTCGTGCGCGGTCGTTACGTCGGCATCATGGGTCGGGCGCGGCGGTAGTCCATCGACGGTTCGATAGACGGTATGCCTCATGCCGAGTTCTTGTGCGCGCGTGTTCATCATGCGCACGGTCGCTTCCACCGATCCGCCGATTTTCTCGGCTATCGCCACGGCTGCGTCGTTGGCGGATTTGATGAGAGCCGCCTTCATCAGCTCACCGAGCGGATAGATCTGTCCTTCCTCAAGACCGACGCGCGAGCCGCCGGTATGCGCCGAACGTTCGGACACTCGGACTGGATCACCGGGACTGAAGCGGCCTGCCTTGATCTGCTCGGATGCGACGAGGAGCAGCATCATCTTCGCCATCGAGGCGGGAGGCCATTGCATATCGGCGTGGTCCTCAAAGAGGACCTTGCCGGTATCGGCATCTTCAAGCAGCGCCGCCCGATAAAACGGCACCGGTCCTTTGGGCTTGGCGTGCTTCATCGCTTTTGCGGCGCGCCGATGACGCATCGCAGCATGTGCCGAAGGGACAAACTGCGCCAGCAAAAAGATCGTACCGAGAACAACTATCGCGATCCGCGAATCGAAGATGCCAAAACAACCGCGAACAAATGACTGCTGGGTAAGTTGACTTGCTGACCGATCGATCATTCCGCCCCCCACCTCACCTCAAGGCTCGTGGGCCAGCCCGTTGCTGATATTTGCCGAGCCTTTGATCTCTCCACGTTCAACCCGTTGAAGGATTACCAGATTCTGGCGAGCAGGAGCATAGTCGGGGTCAGCTCCAATCAGCTCCTTCCAAATATCCTGCGCGCGCGAGTACTTGCCCTCCTCGGCGTAGATGGTGCCGAGAGTGTTGCGTCCATCAACCTGATTGGGATCGATTTGCAACGAAAGAAGGAGTTCCTGCTCGGCGTTAGGCAGCATCGCGAGCCGTTGATATGCGATTGCCAGGTTGAAGTGCGTTTCGGCGCGTTCCGGACCGAGCAAGGTGGCAAGCTTGAGGACCTGCATCGCCTCGTGCACATTTCCCGCTTCGAGGTAGAGCAGTCCAAGGTTCAGGAAAAGTTGCCAATCGTCGAGACCGAGATCGATCGCGTCGCGATACTCGGTGAGCTCCTGCTGATGCTGCCCCATCAGGCCGTAGGAGAAGCCGAGATGGTAGTGCGCCAGCGCGTTGTCTGGATGACCTTTTATCACGAGCTGATGGCGCCGGATCGCCTCCGGATAGTCCTCCATACCGAGGAAATAGTCGGCGAGTGGATCACAAACCTCCTCGTCCGGTGGCGATGACGCGCCGACTGCCGCAGCCACTCTGCCCTGCCACAGCAAGGAGAGACTGAAGACGAGCACCAGGACAAACCCCATTCCTCGGCGAGTTTTCAAATAAATGGCCCCGCGCAAATTACTTGACGCGCGTGAACCTTTTGAATGTAGCAGGATTAACTGGCCGATAAAAAGCGGGAACCGCTCTCAGCATCGCGCAGAGAGCGATTGGCGATGAAACGCGAGTAAAGATTGAATTAGGAGGGCGCGAGCGGACGCCGGTTTACGGCCAACGCTCCGACGCCGGCTCAGTCTTGGCGGGTGAAATCAAGCGGGAGCGGAGTGTCCTTGGTCCAGGTACCCTTAATCGTTTTGCCATCCGAGCTGACGGTTCCGCTGTAAGTTCCGCGTACCGACGGGATGTCGAAACTGAAGTTGCCGCCATTGAGAACTACGTTAGCGCCCGGCAACCCCATCACCCGGTCCTCGGGGATATCCAGCGAAACACTTAGATTGCCTGGTCCTTCTGTCTTAACGTGCAGCACGGACTGCCGCGTCTTTCCGCCCGCCTGCATAGCACCGGTCCAATCGCCAGCGATCTCGGGTGTCTTTCCTGTGCAGGCGGCCAAGACCGCGCCGACCAGTATGGCCACCGCGGCCATTCGTTGAAGTCGTGAAAAAGTGCCGGTGCTTTTGCTTGGCATCAACAGAACCTCGGCGGCGCAACTTACAGAATATCGCCAATGATCTCTACATGGTTAAGGTCATCATGAAAACCGCCCGCGCGGTCTCGTACGGGAAAAGGTTCGCTCACCCGGATGATGAGGAGCTTGGCCGCGCGCAATCGATCAGGGCAAAGCGAGGAACTTTCTGACCGGCCGGAGCAGTTACTCGCAGGCCAGCCGGAAGCAAGGAAGGCGACACGGAAGAACTACGGGGCAGTGACCTGACAGGGAGAGGCGGCACTCAATCCCGACCCGAACACGACTCCTCCATTTCGCGAGTGACCGGGCCCTGCGACAAC
>JBGPMZ010000189.1:0-5637 GCA_041487255.1 Binataceae bacterium (SeqCode)
AACTTTCGATCGGCATCGGCGGACATTCGTACGGACTGCTGGGCGCGAGCAAGTTCGCGCTGCTCAACGTCAGCCACGATCCCTGGAGCCTCGCGATGTTTCTGTTCGCGCTGGTGTTCATGGACACGGCGGCGACGATTGCGACCGGTGCGATGGTTGGCACGCTAATCCTCGCGTTCGGATGGTTCGGATTCAACGCGGGCTCGACGCTGGCGGCCACGGATCCGCGCATCGGGCTCATCGCAGCCAACACCATGATTGCATCTGCGGGCGGCGCGCTCTCGGCATTGTTCTATTTGTGGTTTCGATTCAACAAGCCCGACGTCGCGATGGCGTGCAATGGGCTGCTCGGCGGGCTGGTCGCGATTACCGGCCCATGCGCATTCGTCACGCCGCTCGCCGCGGTGATGATCGGGGTCATTGCAGGTTTGCTGGTGGTCGCGTTGGTGCTGTTGCTGGAGCGGCGCTTCCGAATCGACGATCCGGTTGGCGCGATCGCCGTGCACGCGGGCTGCGGCGTGTGGGGCGCACTCGCGCTCGGGATCTTCGCCGCCGGGAGCTACGGTGACGGATGGAACGCGGTGGCAGGACCGGTGCGCGGCCTCTTGTACGGCGACTCCGGACAGTTGGTCGCGCAACTGATCGGCGTCTGCGCCAACATCGTAGTGGTGTTCGGATTAGCGTTCGCGTTCTTCATGATCATCGAGCGCACCATCGGGAATCGCGTCATTCCGGAAGTGGAGTGGACCGGACTCGACGCGCTGGAAATGGGAACCGATGCGTATACGAACGTGTAGCCCGCCGCCTCGATGCGATCGCGAGCCGGGGCGGGTAAAATCTGATCGTTCGTCTCAACTTCAACCTGCTCAGACGGAGGTCTGCTCATGATTCTGGAGAGACGCAGGTTCATCGGTCAGGTCTGCAAAACCGCGCTGACCGTAATCGGCGGGTACGTCGTCGCGGTTAACACCTCGCATGCCGCCGAAGATGAGGGCGCAGGCGACCTCGGTCCCATCGAGGATCTGATGCGCGAGCACGGCGTCTTGCGCCGCGTATTGCTGATCTATGAGGAAGGGCTGCGGCGCATCGCGGCACGCCAGGACCTTCCCGGCAATCCATTTCTGACCGGCGCGCAGCTGATCCGCAAATTCATCGAGGACTATCACGAGAAGAACGAGGAGAAGTTCATTTTTCCGAAGCTGCGGAACAACGTCGGCGAGGCCGGCCGCGATGTTCCGATTCTTCTGCAGCAGCATCAGGCCGGGCGCAGACTCACCGACTACGTCATTCGCGTCTCGACCTCGAACGCGAAGGACAATCGGCTGGTCGACCCAGTCACGGAGTTCATTCAAATGTACCGTCCGCATGCCGCGCGCGAGGACACCATCGTGTTTCCGGCGTTTCACAAAGCGGTCGGCGAAAAGGAATTCGACGCCATCGGCGAGCAGATGGAAAAGCAGGAAGAGAAACTCTTCGGCGAGGGCGGCTTTGCGAAGATCGTCGAAGCGGTCGCCGAAGAGGAGCGCGCGCTCGGCATCTACGAACTCGATCGCTTCACCCCCAAAGCGCAGCCCGATTGAATCGTGCCGCGCCATCGCGCATATACAGCGTGATGCGACGCGGAGGAAGGTATGCCGGCGCGATCTGGATGGCGATGCTGTTGATGATGGCGTCGGCGTCCGAGGTGCGCGCCCAGGTCGGCAGGCGTGTCTTCATCGAACCGCTAGTGACCGAGGACGCTACTCCCGACAACGAACTCGAGCTGGCGCCGGGATGGAACCGCGAATCGCACGCGAGCGATTTCAACTTCGAAGGATCGATCGAGAAGCAGCTCACGCCGAACTTCAGTATCGAGTTTGGCGAAGCATACGACACCGTTTCGCGCTCGCGCGAGCACTCTTCCGAGGGCTTCGACGGTGTGGAGATCATGCCCAAGTGGAGGTTCTTCACTTCGGCGCGGCACGAAGCCGTGTTCGCAATCGCCGCCGATCTCTTTCCCTCCAGCGGAGATCCCGCGAAAGGCGCGGAAACGCATTCGCGCGGCGGACCGCGCCTGATGTGGGGAAAAGGGCTGGGCGATTTGCCGGATTCGCCGCTGCTCCGCTATCTGCGTCCATTGGCGGTGCAGAATGATCTGGGATACTTGCCGACCTGGGGCGGTCCACAGGCTGACGAGTTGGTCTTCAATTTGGCGGTCTCGTACTCGCTTCAGTACCTCGCGAATCTCGGCGAGCCGCTGCCCTTCAGGTTCGTGAGCTCCGGCCTGGTGCCCTTCGTTGAGTTCAACTACGACCAGGTCGCGATTGGCCGTAAGGAAAATACTCCGCCCGATCTCCGTGTCACCCCGGGACTCGCGTATCTGAACGGGCCGGTTCAGCTGACCGTTGGCACTCAGGTCGCGCTGAACGGCTACGCCAGCCATAATGTCCAAGCCGCCGTGTTGACACTTCTGGTGATCGATTTGGACGAAGTGATCCCCGGCGCCGCATGGGTGGCGATGTGATCGTTGCGCAATCATGAGATGGAAATCGCGAGGTCGGGGTCGGGCGAGCCTCGCGACGACGTTCGCGCTCGCGACTTTGTGGTGGTGCGCGCGGGCACTCGCGGCCGATCAGTGCTCGCCCTTCGGCGATCCGCCGGCGCAGGTCAACCACGGATTCTTCGCAAGTTCGTTTGCCGCGCACAATCCGATTTGCTTCGGCGCCCGAGTACTCGGACCGTGGAAGGACTCCGATGGCGCCGATCGGTATGCATGCATCTACGAGCCCGAGCATCACAGCCGCGACAATCCGCTCCCGCTGGTGGTGTTCCTCCACGGTTCGATTGCGACAGCCGATTCGGTTCGGATGACCGGTCTCGCCGGCGAGATCGACAAGGCGGACCTCGGCGGCAAACAGCCCGGCTTCATTCTCCTCGCGCCCGAGGGCCGCTACACTCCGCACTACTATCCGCGCGCCGATTCGAACGCGATGGGTTGGGACAACTGGTATCGGCAACTGAGTCCGTCGGGCGAGGTGACCATTGCGACCGCGTCATACCAGGAGAACGTCGACGCGGCGGCAGTCGATCATTTCATTCAGGATGAGGTCGCGACCGGCGAGGTCGATTCCGCACGCATCTACCTGACGGGATGGTCCAACGGCGCGGCGATGGCGCTGCTCTATGCGCTCAATCGTCAATCGATCGCGGCGGCCGCGGTTTACTCGGCGCCCGACCCGTTCGGTGCATTCAATGATCCATGTCCGCAGACGCCGGTCGCGCGCGCCCCCACCTCGAACGCGCAGGTGCGGATATTCAATCCGCGGATTCCGCTGATGCACGTGCGCAATAGTTGTGATATCGGCGGCATCTGCCCGAACGGGAATACCTTCGCGCTCCAGATGCGCTCGATCGGTGTAAGCGTCGATGATGTGATCCTCGATCCCGACGGCAGGCGGGTCAGTGAATGCGACGATACCTGCGGCACCAGTCCGATGGCGACCAGGGAAATTGGCGCGAACGGAGCGTGGCGCGGACTCGTGCATCACTTGCGATGGTCGTCGGCATGGAATCCACAGATATTCGATTTCATGAAGCAGCATCCGCTACCGACGGCCGCAAAATAAGCCGGCGGTCAGCGCGATCGCCGCGAGCTTGACGCAACTTTTGACTCTCTGCGATAGGTGACGTAACGAATCGAAACCAAGCCGGGTCGGCGACTCGGCCGGGAGCATAAAGTCATGGCCTACAGCGAAATTCTCTTTGAGAAGAACAACGCAATCGCCACCATTACTATCAATCGTCCGCATGCGATGAACGCGGGAACTATCAGGACGTGGGGCGAGATCGCCGATGCGTTTCACGATGCTGAGCGCGACAACGACGTGCGCGTCGTCGTGATCACCGGCGCGGGCCGCGCGTTTTGCGCCGGCGATGATGTGAAGGAGATCTTCCTCAATCCGGAATTTCGCGACGCCAAACCGAACAAGGCCAAGGAGGTCGAGGAGTGGCGCTCGCATGATCCGGTCGCGCTGGATTTTCTCATCCAGTATCCCAAGCCGACCATCGCGTCGGTGAACGGAGCCGCCGTCGGCTACGGATGTGATATCGCGCTGATGTGCGACATGCGCGTGTGTTCCGACCAGGCGAAGTTCGGCGAGGTGTTCATCCGCCGCGGATTGATTCCCGAAGCAGGTGGGTTGTTGGTGCTGCCGCGGCTGGTTGGGCTGGCGCGCGCGTACGAGCTGATTCTGACCGGCGACATCATCGATGCGAAGGAGGCCGAGCGCATCGGCATGGTCAATCGGGTGGTGCCGCATGCGCAGCTCGGCGAGGCGACGATGGCGCTCGCGACCAAGCTCGCACAACAGGCCCCGCTCGCCCAGCGCCTCGCGAAGGAAGCGCTGCGCGTGGGACTTAATCTGAACCTGCCGTACTTCTACGGATACCAGCGCCACGGCCAGCACCTGATGCTGACCTCGAAGGACCATATCGAAGGTGCGCAGTCATTCGTCGAGAAGCGTGCGGCGAATTTCAAAGGCGAGTAGGTTCGCGCGAC
Source organism: Binataceae bacterium (SeqCode) (assembly GCA_041487255.1). GTDB lineage: Bacteria > Desulfobacterota > Binatia > Binatales > Binataceae > DATGKG01. The sequence continues at coordinate 4,538 of JBGPMZ010000189.1, forward strand.
TCGACACTCACAGAATGACATGACCTCGCGATTCGGATGCATCGCGACGGCGCTGATCTTCGCTGCGCTGCTGAGCTCGTGCGCGACACCGGCGCATGACGCCGAGCCGGCCGTGGCCACCACCACTTCGATCGCGGATACCGCGCCGATCGGCACACGCCGGAACTACTTCATCGCGCCATATCGCAACGGATCGTTTCGCCACCTGGATCGGATCTTCCCGTTCCACGTGGTGCATCGCGCCGGACCGGTCTCGGAACTGCCGCGCGCCGTTCATCAGCTGGGCGAGGTCACCTACCAATGGAAGGGCGCGCCGCACACGCTCGACGAACTACATCGGCTGACGAACACCACCGGGTTCCTCGTGGTCAAGGATGGCAAGATCGCCCAGGAACGATACTTCGGCGGCGCGAGCGAAACGTCGAGCTTCACCTCGATGTCGGTGGCGAAATCGTTCACCTCGACATTGGTGGGCCTCGCACTGGCGGACGGAAAAATCACAAGCCTCGACGATCCCATCACCGACTATGTTCCAGAGCTGAAGGGAAGCGGCTACGACGGCGTGCCAATCAAGGCGATCCTCGAGATGTCGTCGGGCGTGAAGTTCGCCGAGAAGTACGTGATGGGGCATTATTCGGATATGGACGTGATGTTCGAGCGCGGGATGATCGATGAGAGTGAGCCGCTCAACGATTACGTGAAGGGCCTCATGCGAGAGTTACCGCCAGGCGCAAAATTCGCCTACAAGGGCGCCGATACGCAGGCGCTCGGATGGATGGTGCGGCGCGTCACCGGCAAATCGCCGGCCGATTATCTTTCCGAGAAGGTGTGGCAGCCGATGGGCATGGAGCGCGACGCCTCGTGGAATATCGACGCGCCCGGTCCGAACGGAATGGAAGCGGCGTTCAGTTGTCTCAATGCGACGCTGCGCGACTTCGGACGCTTCGGGCTGATGTTTCTGAATCGCGGCAAGTGGAACGGCAAGCAAATCGTTCCTGCCGAGTGGGTCGAGCGCGCGACCGTGCCCGATGGTCCGCAGGTGCAGCCCGGCAAACTCATCAAGGGTTACGCGCTCGGCTACGGATATCAGTGGTGGACCT
>JBGPMZ010000190.1:0-5620 GCA_041487255.1 Binataceae bacterium (SeqCode)
ATTTCAGCGCCTGCGCATCGCACGCGAACTCGATGATCTTCTGGCGCACACTGGTATCGTCCCACGCGTTCCCACCATTGCGCGCAATGCGCTTGGCGAGGTCGGCGAGTTCATGCACTTCGCGAATGGGAACCTCGCCGCTGCCGCCCGAGCGCTCGAACATCAAAGTGGTAATCGCGACTTGCCATCCCTGGTTCAGCTCGCCGACGATGTTCTTCTTCGGCACCCGCACGTCCTCGAAGAACACTTCGTTGAATCCCTTGCCGCCGGTGATTTGCACCAGCGGGCGCACCGTGATGCCGGGGCTGTGCATGTCGACCAGCAGGTAGCTGATGCCCTTGTGCTTGGGCGCGGTGGGATCGGTGCGCACCAGCAGAAAAATCCAGTCGGCGTGCTGCGCGATCGAGGTCCACACCTTTTGTCCGTTTACGATGAAGTCATCGCCCTTCTCGACGGCGCGAGTTTGCAGCGAGGCGAGATCGGATCCGGAGTTGGGCTCCGAATATCCCTGGCACCAGATTTCATTGCCCGCGAGGATCTTCGGCAGGTGGCGCTTCTTCTGTTCCTCGGTGCCCCAGTGAATCAGCGTCGGTCCGAGCAGGCTGATGCCCATCCCGGTGAAGGGAACGCTGGTGCCGGCGCGCTCCAGTTCCTCATAGTAGATGATGTTCTGCAGAATTCCCGCGCCGCGCCCGCCATACTCCTTCGGCCAGCTGATGCCGATCCACTTGCCCTCGTCGAGTTTCTGGTGCCATGCGACGGCTTCTTTCCAGCTGCTATCGCCTTCCTCGGCCAGCAACTCGCGCGAAGGCGGCGCGCTCTTGATATTGGCTTCGAGCCATCCGCGAAACTCTTTTCGGAACGCCTCGTCCTGGAAACTATAGCTGAAATCCATGGCGACTCTATTTCCTGCCTGGTTTTTGAACTCGTTTTTCGATTAGCCCTTGGGCAGTCCCAGAACGCGCTCGCCGATGATGTTGTGCTGGATCTGGTTGGTGCCCGCCGCGATCGTTCCGCCGCGCACCGCAAGCATCTTCATCAACCACTTGCCGTTCTCGATCGCGAAGGGTCCGTCCGGTTCCATTTGGCTATAGGGCCCGAGTAGTTCCATCGCGAAGAGCGACACCTTGAGGGCCAGTTCGGTGCCTACCAGCTTCATCATCGAGCCCTCGGGGCCTGGAGGCAGACCTTTGAGGCGGCGCGTGAGCTGACGGAAGCCGGTGAACTTGAGCGCCTCACCCTCGGAATAGAATTCGGCGATCTTCTGCCGCACGCTGGAATCGTCCCACGCGGTGCCGCCGTTGCGCTGGATCCGTTTCGCCAAGCGCGCGAGTTCGCGAATCTGTCCGGTGCCGGGAGCGCCCGCGCCTCGACGCTCGAACATCAGTGTGGTGATTGCGACCTGCCAGCCCTGATTCTTTTCGCCGACCAGATTTTTCTTCGGCACCCGGACATCGTCGAAGAATACTTCGTTGAATCCGCTCGCGCCGGTCATCTGCACCAGCGGGCGAACCGTGATGCCGGGGCTCTTCATATCGACCAGCAAATAGCTGATGCCCTTATGCTTGGGGGCTTCGGAATCGGTTCGCACCAGCAGGAAAATCCAGTCGGCATGCTGCGCGGTCGAGGTCCAGATTTTCTGGCCGTTGACCACGAAGTAGTCGCCGTCCTCGACCGCCTTGGTCTGCAGCGAAGCGAGATCGGATCCCGAGTTGGGCTCGGAATAGCCCTGGCACCAGATTTCGTCGCCGGCGAGGATCTTCGAGAGATGCGCGCGCCTCTGATCTTCGTTCCCCCAATGCATCAGGGTCGGTCCGACCAGCGAGGCGCCCTGCCCGATGAATGGAAGCGGCGCCTTCGCGCGCGCGAGTTCCTGGTAATAGACGATGGTCTGCAGGATGGTCGCGCCGCGCCCGCCATATTCCTTGGGCCAATCGATGCCGACCCATCCGGCCTGATGCAGTTTCTTGTACCATGCGATCCGCCGCGCCCATTCGTCGGCGTCGTCGGCTTCGTCTCCGAACGAGTCGGAGTTCTCCAACCCCTTGGCGGCGTTGACCTCGAGCCATGCGCGCAATTCCTTGCGAAACGCCTCGTCCTCGGCGCTGAAGTTGAAATCCATTCCTCTTCTCCCTGGATCCTTGTAGGGGCTTAGCCTTTCGGCAGGCCGAGCACGCGCTCGCCAATAATATTGTGCTGAATCTGATTGCTGCCCGCGGCGATGGTACTTCCGCGCGCGGCGAGCATCCGGAATGACCATTTGCCGTGGTCGATGGAATGATCGGATTTGTATTCAAACTGGCTATACGGCCCGAGCAACTCCATCGCATAGAGTGCGACGCGAATATTCAATTCGCTGGCGCACAGTTTCATGATCGATCCTTCGGGCCCCGGGGGCATTCCCTTGAGGCGGCGGGTCAATTGCCGCAGACCCGTGTACTTCAGCGCATGCGCCTCGCATGCGAACTCGGCGATCTTCTGGCGCACGTCGGTGCAGTCCCACGCGGATTTGCCGTCGCGACGCATGGTCCTGGCGAGGTCCGCCAGCTCCTTTACCATCGAAGTGTTGGTGCGATCGCCTCCCGCGCCGCCCGAGCGCTCGAACATCAAGGTGGTGATCGCCACTTGCCATCCCTGGTTCATCTCGCCGACCAGATTTTTCTTCGGCACGCGCACATCTTCGAAGAAAACTTCGTTGAAGCCCTTCGCGCCAGTCATCTGCACCAGTGGGCGCACCGTCACACCCGGACTATGCATATCGACCAGCAGGTAGCTAATGCCTTTGTGCTTGGGCGCCTGAGGATCGGTGCGCACCAGCAGGAAAACATAGTCGGCGAACTGCGCGAGCGAGGTCCAGACCTTCTGCCCATTCACCACGAAGTAGTCGCCGTCCTCGACCGCGCGCGTTTGCAACGAGGCGAGATCGGATCCGGAGCCGGGCTCGGAATATCCCTGGCACCAGATCTCATCGCCGGAGATGATTTTGGGGATGAAACGCTGCTTCTGCTCCTCGGTGCCCCAATGCATCAAGGTTGGGCCGAGCAGGCCCGGGCCGAATCCGATTGCCGGGACTGGAGCGCCCACCCGCGAGAGTTCCTGGTTGTATACGATGTTCTGCAGGATGCTGGCGCCGCGGCCACCATATTCCTTGGGCCAGTTGATGCAGGTCCAGCCGCCCGCCGCGAGCTTCTGGTACCATGCGACGCGCCGCTGCCACTCGCCCTGGTCCGCCTCGGCCATCAGATCGGCCGACGGCACATCGCGCTTGGGCGCGTTAACCTCTAGCCACGCGCGAAATTCGGCGCGAAACGCTTCGTCCTCGGGCGAGAAAGTGAAATCCATAGTAGCTCCCCTAAAGCCCGCGAGAGTGCCCCGGCCAGGCGATGACAGTGGCCCAGTTAAGTTCGCATACAATCGAAGGGATGGTAAAGCTTCACACAATTGACATTGCATCCGCGATTGTCGAGAGTCGGAATCGAAGATGCGAAGAGCGAAGCGGATATGCGAGCAGCGAAGCGGATACATGATTGATCTCAAGCTCGACATTCCTTCCGACATTTTCGACGCCGAATTTCCCCTCGCGGCGTTTAGCGAGCGGATGCGCGAAGTTGCGATTCTCGAGCTGGTGCGGGTAAAGAGAATGCACGAACACGAGGCGCTCGAACTACTCGGCATCGATCGACGGGAGCTGCTTGAGAAGATGAGGGCAAGCGGCATCGTGCCGACCGAAAACGCATTCGCACAGATCAAGGGCGAACTCGCAAAGGCAATCAAAACGCGCGCGAACAAGTAGCGCGCATGATCGGAACGGAAATCAGACCGCGAGGATTTAGCCATGCAATTGCTGCACACCATGATTCGCGTCAACGACCTCAACGAGTCGCTGAAGTTCTACTGCGATCAGCTCGGAATGAAGCTGCTGCGCAAGGAGGATTTTCCGGGCGGCGAGTTCACCCTCGCGTTCGTCGGCTATGGCGACGAGAAGAACAACACGGTCGTCGAGCTGACTCACAACTGGGGCACCAAGAGCTACGACCAGGGTAATGCTTTCGGCCACCTCGCGATCGGAGTGCCCGACGCGTACCAGACCTGCGCGGACTTGAAGGCCAAGGGCGTCAAGGTGGTGCGCGAGGCGGGACCGATGAAGCATGGCAGCACCGTGATCGCATTCATCGAGGATCCTAACGGCTACAAGATCGAGCTGATCGAACAGAAGCGCCACTAGGCCGCGCGAGAGACCATCGATGAGAGCTGCCGCGTTTAAGAAACAAAATGAGGTAAGCATAATCGATGCGCCCGCGCCGAAAGCCGGCCCAGGCGAGGTCGTCCTCAAGGTCCACAACTGCGGCATCTGCGGGTCGGATCTGCACGCCGTGCAGTTTGGCAGCCTCCGGCCCGAATCGATCATGGGCCACGAATTTTGCGGCGAAGTCCACGAGATTGGAGCCGGCGTCCGCGGATTCGAAGTTGGAGAACGGGTCGCGTCGCTACCGTGGATCACCTGCGGCGAATGCGACGCGTGTGGGCGCGGCGAGGGCTACCATTGCCGCCGCAATCGCGTGCTCGGACTTGGGCAGCTTCCCGGCGGTTACGCGGAATATGTGATGTGCGGCGAGCGCAGCCTGCTCAAGCTGCCCGACCACGTATCCTCGCGTGAGGGTGCGCTGGTCGAGCCGCTCTCGGTCGGTTTGCATGGCGTCAATCGCGCGCGCATTCAGCCCGGCGCCGGATGCGTCGTGATGGGTGCGGGGCCGATCGGCCTTGCGGCGCTTACATGGTGCAAGGCCAAGGGCGCCAATCCGATCATCGTGTCGGAGTTAGCGGCAGGTCGCGCGGACCTCGCGCTGAAGCTCGGCGCCACCGAGGTGGTCAATCCCACGCGGCACAAACCCGCCGATCGGATGCGCGAGCTGACGGGGCATTCGCCGGAACTCGTGATCGAATGTATCGGGGTGAAGGGAACGCTGGGCGCCGCGATCGATATCGCCGGGACGCACGGGCGCGTGGTCGTCATCGGAGCCTGCCTCGAGCCGGACACCATCGTGCCGATGAAGTGCCTGGCGAAGGAAGTCTCAGTCGAGTTCGCGATTGGCTACACCAAGGCGGAGTTTCAGGAGACCATCGAGGCGCTGGCGAGCGGTAAGGTGAACGCCAAGCCGATGATTACGGATGTTATCGGCCTCGATGAGGTTCCCGCGATGTTCGACGCGCTGCGCAAGCCGGGCGCCCGCGCGAAAGTGCTGGTCGAGTTCCCACGCTGAGTGACAGTCGGTTTGACGTACTACGGGCAGCGTAGTACGCTGAGCCGTTGATCAAAAGCTTCCGCAACGAAGCAACGCGGCGGTTGTATACCCTCCATGAAGCACGCAGTTTTCGTGGTCTCGATCTGGCGTTAGCCATCGAACGATTGGATATCCTCAATGCCACACGCTCTTTCGCAGATATTCCGCCGCTGCGGAGCGTTGGCCTTCATCCCTTGAAGGGCAAGCGGTCGGGACAGTGGTCGATTTCAGTCAACGCGCGATGGCGGATCTGTTTCGAACTCAGATTCGGCGACGTCTACAACGTGGAAGTGACGGACTATCATGAAGGCTGATCTGACGGTTCAACGACGCCGAAC
>JBGPMZ010000191.1:0-5618 GCA_041487255.1 Binataceae bacterium (SeqCode)
CGATTTTGATCAGGTCATCGAGAAAGGTTCCCGGTCCAACCGCGACGATCGGCTGATGCCCCACCAGCATCAGCGCGCGCCGCGCCGGATACGGATGCACGCGGGTGCGCACGGCGTTCACGTTCGCCTCGATACCGGCAACAATCGCATCCGCCCGCTGCGGATGGCCGACCCGCTTTCCGATCAACCTGATGCTCTGCTCGATCTGCGGCAGGGAGTCGTCCTCGATCATCAAGGTCTCGTACCCCATCGCGCGCAACGCATGTACCTCGCGCTGATTCGATGAGATTCCGCGACCGATCACAAGGGTCGGACGCAACGCCGCAATCGCCTCGAGATTGGGCGTGAGAAAGGTGCCCACCCGCGGAAGGTTTCTGACCTCGGGCGGAAAAGTGTCATATGATGATACGCCGACGACCTGATCGCCGACCCCGAGCGCGAACAGGGTTTCGGTAACCGACGGCACCAGCGACACGATCCGATCGGCGCAACTGCCGGTCCTCGTTGCCGCCAGGGTGACAAGCGCGAGCAGCATGGCGCTGAGCAGTTTCAGGATTCCTCGAGGCACCTCGCGAAGCTATCTCATCCGACGCATGACCTTAAGCGCACACGAATTGCGCCATCCGAGTTACGGAGAAGCGATTTGCATAGATCGGTTGCGACCACTACTTTTCCGGCAGGAGCATAAGCATTCGTGTTGAACATCGCAGTTCTCATCAAACAGATTCCTCTGATCGAAGACGCTAATTTCGACCCCGCAACCAAGACCATCAAGCGCGATGGCCCCAACGTTATCAGCGCTTTCGATCTGCGCGCGGTCTCGCTCGCGATGGATTTGAAGAATCGTCACGGCGCCGAGACCACGGTCATCACGCTGGGCCCGCCACAGGCGCGCGAGTCGCTGGAGCAGGCGCTCGCGATGGGAATGGATCGCGCCGTTCACATCACCGATCGCGCATTCGCCGGCTCCGACACGCTGGCCACCGCGCGCGCCCTGGCCGCAACACTGCGGCGCGGGAAATTCGATCTGATCCTGCTTGGAAAATATTCGCTCGACGCCGAGACCGGCCAAGTCGGGCCCGAAGTCGCGGAGTTGCTCGGCGTCGCGCAAGTCACTGGCGTGCGCAAATTGGAAGTCGACGGCCGCATCATCAGGGCCGAGCGCGAGAGCGACGAGGGCTTCGACGAGGTCGAGGCGGCGATGCCGGCGCTGCTGACGTGCGCGGAACGCGTCGCGGCTCCGATAAAGGTCAAGCCCGATGCGGCGGAGCAGGCGAAGTCGAAAACCATCGAGGCCGTTTCGATGAAAGACCTCGGCGCGGATGCCGGAGACTTCGGGCTGCAAGGATCGCCGACCTGGGTGGCGGAAATTCGCGCGGTCGAGACCCCGGTCACCAAATGCAAATTCATCGACGCATCAGATCCGGAGCGGGCGGCGGCTGACGTGATCGCGGAGTTGGACAAGGCCGGCGCGCTAAACGCGCGGGCGGGAAAGCGCCGTGCGGTTTCGGCCATCGGCAGGAAGCCGCGGCGCGGACGCGATGTATGGGTCGCGATCGAAGCCAACCTCGCGGGATTCGTCACCCGTGGGAGCCTCGAGCTGCTCTCGCGTGCGGATGAACTCGCGACTCATCTCGGCGGTGCGGTGTTCGCGGCAGGATTTGGCGCATCGATGCGCAAGCACGCCGGCCTGCTAGCCCGCTACGGCGCCGATCGCGTGGTCATCCTCGAATCGCCGGCACCCGAGTCCTACACCCCTGAAGCCGCGGCCGAGGCGATGGCTTCGGTCGTCAAGGAACGCGAGCCGTGGGGACTTTTCCTCTCGGCGAGCGAGCGGGGACGCGACTGGGGTCCACGCCTCGCAGCGCGCTTGGGACTGGGTTTGACCGGCGATGCGATCGGGCTCGAGATCGACGAGCAAAATCGGCTGGTCGCGCTCAAGCCTGCATTCGGCGGCAACATCGTCGCGCCGATTCTCTCGCGGACGCTGCCGCAGATGGCGACGGTGCGCTCCGGGGTGCTCGAACTCGCCGACCCGAACGAAGCTCGCACCGCGGAGATCGAGGTGGTGCATCCTCGCGTTTCGAAGCCGCTGAGCCGGCTGGTCAAGGAACATTCGTTGATGGACACGACGATCGAGCCGCTCGAGGGCGCCGAGGTAATCGTCGGCATCGGCACCGGCGTCGGCGCCGAGGGCGTCGCGGTGTTGAAGGACTTCGCCCGGGTTTTGCGCGCCGGGATGTGTGCGACGCGGCGCGTCACCGACGCGGGATGGATGCCGCGTCAGCTCCAGGTCGGGCTCACGGGCAAGGCGATCGATCCGCGGCTGTATTTTTCGGTGGGCATTCGCGGCGCGATCAATCACACGATCGGAATCAAGCGTGCGCGGACGGTGGTCGCGATCAATAACGATCCGGAGGCGCAGATTTTCGAGCGCGCCGATATCGGCCTGGTTTCGGAATGGGACAAAATCGTTCCGGCGCTGCGCGACGCGTTGCAAAAGCGCCTGGCGTAACCAATCAGAAGCCGGGCCGCGTCCATGACTGATCGCGCAGGATTTGCTGCACCTGGTTGAGGTACTGAATCGCGCCCGCATCGTACCATCCGCCGCTGTACCAGTTGCCCACCGCGCCCCATCGCCGCTGATTCACATCGGTCGAGGCCCGATAGAGGACGCCGTGCGAGTCGACGTAGTCGGCATATGGTGCGAAGCCATTGTCGACCGCGATCACGCTGCGGTCCGGATCGCCCAGGTAGGAGAGATGGCCCTGCTCGACGCCCATCTGCTCCGCCGCCTTGAAGTCCGCGTTGAACGCGGTTGACTGCGCGCTGAGTGGGAACGCCGCCGGCCAACCCTGACCCACGCCTTGCGCGATTTGGAACAATCCCCACGAACCGCCGTGCGGCTGACTCGGCGTGACATGCTCGAGGTCACCATGCGACGGCGTCAGGGTTCTGGTTCCGGTAATCGGATCGGGCGATGACAGGTTCGCGCTTCTCCATTCGTGCCAGCCGGTCTCGTTGACAGCGATCGCCTTCAAGAGGTCGCGGAAGCTGTAAGTCAGTCCGTCGAGCGGATTGACGATGGTGCAATTCGGACACCATTTGTCGGCCACCTGTTCGATGATCTGCCCGGTGGCGCCGCTGAACTGTCCATCGACGCTTTGCATGTAGCCGCAATCGTCGAGGCCGCCGCACGCGCCGATACCGCTGCGGAAGGCCGCGAGCTCCGCGTCCGCGGGTGTTCGGCTGTTCGGTATGTTGTTCGAGGGTCGCACCGCATCGCCGCCGGGACTCGGACTTGCACTCGGGCTCGGCGTCGGCGATCCGCCGGTTGCGGACGGTTTGGGGGTTGGTGTCGAAGTAGGCGTGGCGGTCGACGGCGGTGCTCCGGTGACATTGTCGACGATCACGACGACCGCCGGATCGGCGATCACGTTGCTCGATGCATCGAATCCTTTCACTGACAGCGTATGCGAGCCGTCGGGCACCGAGGTCGAGTCCCACACAATCGCCGACGGCGGCGAAGACGCGACGTAGTTTCCATCGACGTAGAAGTTCATCCACTGGGCGCTGGCGCTCTTGAGCGCGCCGAACGAGATGGTTCCCTCGATATGTGCCCCATCGCCCGGCGCGGTGATGATGACTGCGGCTGATGTCGGCGCGGGTGTCGGAGTTAGCGTGGGTGTCGGTGGAGGCGTCGGAACCGTGGTAGGAGTTGGGGTCGCGACGATTGACGGCGTCACCACCGCGGTCGGTGTCGATGTCACGGTCGGCGATGGGGTCGGATTGCCATTATGCACCGCGACCGTAATGGCCTGGCCACCGAGGAATCTGCCTTGATCGGAAAATGACTTGACCGAAATGACGTGAGTACCATCGATCACTGCCGATGAGTCCCATGCAAGGTTGCTCGGCGTGGCCGACGCATAGAGGCTTCCGTCGACGTAGAAGTTCGCGATGCTCACGCGGGGCGCCATCGTAAGCGCGACCGCAACTGCGCCCGCGACGACCGCGCCGTCATTCGGCTGTTGGATCGTCGCGCCTCCTCCGCTGGCAGACGCGGAAGCGGCGATGCACGTCGAAATGAGGATCGCGATTACGAACGATGAAAGTGCCGGTGAACGATGCAGACGCCGATCCCCCCTCTCGTAAGAGGGAGCAAGCGGCGCGCCACCCTAGGCGCGACTTCCGGAGCCGCGATGAAACACTTGTGGTCGATTTCGCAACAAGCATTGTCGCGATTGTCGCTATCTCACCTACGCCCGAATCTCGTACAGCGCGGAGAACATATCCTCGATAGGCAAGCGGCGGAATTGCGCGAAGCCAGCCTCCGCCACCAGCTCGCGCGCTTTCGGCTCGCCCATACACGCGCCGATACCGGCCCCACCGTGCGCGAGCGATACTGTCATGCAATAGAGGGTGCTGACCGAATACATCATCTTGCCGGTCGGGCCGATATTCTCCTCGAGGTTGGGCGACACGTTGACCTCGAGCATCAGGTAGGTCGCGTCTTTCTTCATTGCGCGGCGAATCGACTTGAGCAGCGCGACCGGATCGACCGAGTCATGCACCACGTCGAAGGTCGAAATGAAATCGAACTGATTCTCGGGCAGCTTGGTCGCGTCGCGAGCTTCGAAGGTGATGCGATCCGCGACTCCAGCCGCCGTTGCATTCGCGCGCGCGCGTTCGATCGAGCCCGGATGCACATCGAAGCCGAAAACCTTCGCCTTTGGAAACGCGGTTGCGATCGCGATCACGGCGCGCCCGCTCCCGCATCCGATGTCGGCGGCGCTGCCGCCGTTGCTGAGAATCTCCACGGCTTGCGGCATCGTCGGCATCCATTTCCGGATGAGCTGATTGCGATACATCCCGGCCGACGAGCGCTCCATCGCTTCCCACGTCTCGAGCGGGTACTCGCTCTGCGGAACTCCGCCGCCGTTGCGGAACGCCTCGGCGATCTTCGGCGCCATCGTGACGTTCGGGATCACCATCTCCATGAAACCACCCATGAAGAACGGCGACTCCTCGCGCGCGACCACCATCGCGTGCTCGGGCGGCAGCATGTACTTCTTCGAGGCCGGATCGTAGATGACGTAGCCTGCCGAGGTCACCGCACCGAGCCATTCGCGGATATAGCGCTCGTTGAGTCCCGCGCGATCGGCGAGCTCCTGGCTGGTTACCCATCCCGCATCGGCCAGCGTTTTAAAGATGCCGAGTTTGTCGCCGAGATAGTTCATCGCGCCGAGCATCGCGGCGCCGAGGTCATTGTTGACCTGGAACAGAAACTTGCGCGCCTTGTCCCAATCGATTTGCGGCTTGGATGATTTTTCTTCGGCCACGTTGCTGCCCTCCTGGTCGTGAGCACGGCGAGTATCGCGCAACTCGCGTCGCGCGCGCTACTTCTCGGGAGTGGAAAAAAAGTCTTGCTGCGACGCCTCGACAGCTTCGGTCTCAGCCTTTTCCAGTTCGGATGCCGCGAACAATCCGGGTTTGCCGGCAAAAACGCTGAATTTCTCAAACAGGTCGGTCAGCTTGGCCTGGTAATATTCGATGTTCTCGTCAGGACGATTCGCGTCGTACTCGCCGACCAGCTTCGCTGCAGTCGCGACCTTCAC
>JBGPMZ010000192.1:0-5615 GCA_041487255.1 Binataceae bacterium (SeqCode)
AGCCGGTCATCTCTTCGATGAGGGCGCGCTTGGCCTCTTCGCGGGTGAGATTTGCGACCTGTTCGAGTTTCGCGCGCGCCTCGTCAATCAGCGCCTGATGCTGGGCCTCCTTGTCGGTGATGTTTTTCTCGCGGGTGCGAACGCCCTGGTCGCGCCGACTGAGGTCGGCCTCACGGCGTTCGAATGCCTCCAGACGTTTTTCGAGCGTGTCCTCGCGCGACTCGATTTTGGTTTCGAGCGCGGTTAATTCCTTGCGGCGTTCGCGCACTTCCCGTTCGGCCTCGGCGCGGGCGCCGAGCAGGATGTCTTTTGCCTTGACCTCCGCTTCCTTAAGGGCCAACTCGCTCTTGCTGCGAGCGTCTCTGATTAATTCCTCGGCTTCGGCGCGCGCCGCTCCCGCATCGACGGATGAAACCTCGGCGTCCTTGCGACGCTGGCTCTGCCCGACGACGTAGAAGATCGCGGCTCCTATGACGAAGCCCAGGATCGCCAATATCCAACTCACCTGGGGGTACCTCCTTGTGTCCGAATACCGCTCTCGCGCCAGATCGCATCGGGCGCGGGATAGATTGCGGATTCGGTGACGACGAAATTGAGCCGCCGGTCCCATCCCGATTGCGGCAGATGGTCCAGCAGCTGAAATGAGTACGCGAGACCCACCGTGATCGCATGCGGCGCAAGCGCCAACAGACGATCATAATGGCCCCCGCCTCTTCCGATTCGCTCGCATAGCTTCGTGAAGGCCAAGCCAGGCACGACGACCAGACATGGCGGCAACGAATCTGTGTCGATTGCAGGAGAGATGGGCTCCCGGATTCCGTAGGCGCCGGGGGCCAGGTCGGCGCGGCTTTCGACTCGGCAAATGTCGAGCGCATTGCGCGCGCGATCGAGGCGCGGATAGAAGATCGTGCGGTGCGCGGCCAGCGCATCAGAGAGAATGGCATCGGTCGAGACTTCATTGGCGAGCGCGGAGTAGAGGACGATTGCCGCGGATTGCCTATAGAAGTCGGCGTGGAGAAATGCGGATTGAATTCGCGCCGAAGATGCCGAGGCGAAACTCGGAGTCAACGACTCGCGCGCGTCCGTGAGGATCGCGCGAAGATATTTCTTTTCATCCGCCACCGGCGTTCTGCCATGGCGGGTTGCAGGGTCAGTTTAAGGCGACACTATCGCCAAGGCGCTGAAACACCTCCGCAAAGCGCAAAAAGCCCCTTCCAGGGCGGGACGAATCCTGCCCGGGAAGCCGTTGGTAGAGAGCCTGTCAGCGCGAACGAAAAGTCTCACAGGTGGTATGCTTGCGCGCATCGCGTCGTACCTTATTAAGATCCCCACTACCCCGCCTACTTACTCCGTGCGTCGCCGGGCTCCAGCACGAGCTTGCCGTCGATCGCTTCGATCAGCCGTTCCTTCATCGCTGTAATCCTGTCGATTAACTCCTGATGCTCCTTTTTGAGGTGCTCGAGTTCATCGGCAAAATTCAACGCCGCCAGGATCGCGATATTCACCGAGCTGACCGTGTTGCTATTCGCGCGAAGTCTCCTGATACGTTCATCCACTGCGCCCGCCACGGACTTCACCCACTCGTCGTTGCCGTCACTGGCAACCGTGAGGTTCTGGCCCATGATTTCGACGCTCACGCCTTTCATCATACTCTAGCCGAGATCAAATATGCCCTAGCCGAGATTGAATATGCTCTAGCCGAGATCGATTCCGTCGAACCGCGCGAGAATTTTCTCGATGCGAGTCTTAATCTCGCTACGTTCGGTCTCGTGTTGCTTGCGCTCCTGCTCGAACTGCTTTACCTGCGCGGCGACTTCCGAAATCTTCTTTTCGCTTTCCGCCACGCGATGGTGCAATTGCTCGTTCTCTTTCCTTAGTTGCTGGATCTTGATGACTGAAGCCTGAATGCGTTCGTCAAGCTCTTTGAGGACATCCGTGGCCATCTTTAAAACTTAACCTTTAGTTTGAATTTTGACTAATTAGCCTGTCAAGCCGCGTAAGAGCCGCTGGCGTCGTCACCCTCGGCCTCACCGCTCGCGAATAGTGCGTCCACGAACTCACGCGAATCGAATTCGCGCAGGTCTTCGATTCGCTCCCCGAGTCCCACGAAGCGTACCGGAATGCCGAGCTGCCCCGCGATCCCTACGATTACTCCACCCTTGGCGGTGCTGTCGAGTTTCGCGAGCACTGCGCCGGTTAGCTTGACCGCCTCGCCGAAGATTTTCGCCTGGCTGAGCGCATTTTGCCCGGTGGTGGCATCGAGCACCAGCCAAACCTCATGCGGCGCGCCCGGCAACTCGCGCGAAATGACCCGGCTAATCTTCTTGAGCTCCTCCATCAAATTGGCCTTGGTCTGCAGGCGTCCCGCCGTGTCGATAAGAACCGTTCCGGCCTTGCGCGCGATCGCGGCCCTGACCGCATCGAAGGCGACCGCCGCCGGATCGGAGCCGTGCTTTTGCTTGATGATCTCGACGCCCGCGCGATTGCACCAGACCTCGAGCTGCTCGATCGCCGCCGCGCGAAAGGTATCCGCCGCCGCGACCAGCACCGGACCCCGAGTACCTTTGTATCGAGTTGCGAGCTTCGCGATAGTGGTGGTTTTGCCTACGCCATTTACCCCAACCAGCATGATGACTAGAGGCGCATCGATAGGATTTGCCATCGGAAATTCCGTCTTTTCGAGGATCGCCGAAATTTCGCCTTTGAGCGCCTCGCGAACCGCATCGGGGCGGCTTTCGTTCTTTAGTTTCGTGCGCAACAATTCTGTCAACTTCAGCGAGGTATCGACGCCGACATCGGCGCCGATGAGCGCCTCCTCGAGGCCCTCGTAAATCTCGCTCAGCTTGGCGCTTCCGTTGAGCGCGGTGCGGATGCGGGCGAGAAAGCTCTCACGCGTTTTGCGCAGCCCGAGGCCCAAACGCGGCGGAGCCTTCGGCGCCTCGGGCGATGGAGGCGCAACCGTCGGTGGAGGTTCCACGGTCGGCGGAGCAGGTTCCGGCGGACGCTGCGTTACGATTTCCGGCGGCGCCTCGATGTGCGGCGGTGGTGGTGCGACCTCTTCCTTTGCGAGCGCGGCAGCTTCGCGCGGCGCGATCTCCTCGACGAGTTGGCGCGGAAGCTGGGCAGGCGCGGGACGCTGCTTGCGCAAGCTCCATTGAATCAGGACCTGGAGGAAAATCAGTACGCCGCCGCCAACTATGCCGATGGCGGCGATTATCAGCGTATCGGAAATTGCAGGATTCACTGTCGAAGCCTCAAACGTGCGCTGAAAACAAATGCGCGAGACCAAGATAACAGCCTCATGCGGCGATCGAAACGCCCGCGAGCGAACCGCCGGGAAATTTTCCGGTGGCACGATGAGGGCGAGAACAGTTATAGAGTCTCACGAACCCCGCAAGAAGTTTTTCGATGGAGATCGAACATCGATGGGCAAGCTCAACCAGAAAATAGCAATCGTCACCGGCGCCAGCCGCGGTATCGGCCAGGCCATCGCCGAACTGTTTGCCAAGGAAGGCGCGCGCGTCATCTGCACTGCGCGCACCCTGCACGAGGGCGACCATAAGCTGCTCGAAGGCTCGCTGGAGACGACCGTGTCCAACATCAAGAAGGCCGGCGGCGAGGCTACCGCGGTCACCTGCGACGTCTCCGCCGAGGCGGAATGCGAAAAGCTCTTCAACGAAACGCATCGCATCTACGGCCCGGTTGATGTGCTGGTGAACAACGCCGCGCTGACATATTTCATCCCGGTGAAGGATTTCGACACCCGCAAGTGGATGCGATCGTTCTCCATCAACCTGCACGCGCCGTTCATCCTCAGCCGGCTGGCGCTCAAGGACATGATCCCGCGCAAGTCGGGTGCGATACTCAACATCTCATCCGCTGCTGCCGTCGGGCCCGGCCGAGGACCGTACAAGGGCGACGCGATTATCCGCGGCGCCGTCTGCTACGGCGCGGAGAAAGCCGCGATGGAGCGGATGACGCAGGGCCTCGCCGAAGAAGTCTATGAAGACGGCATCTCGGTGACCTGCTTGTCTCCATCAGTCGTGGTGCCGACGCCGGGCGCGGTGCACTTTCATCTCACGAGTGGCGACGACGATCCGAACAGCGAGCCGGTCGAATGGATGGCGCAATCAGCCCTGTTGCTCACTACCGAGCCGCTCGACAAGGTGACCGGCTGGGTCACGTACAGTCAGGTGGTCCTCAAACAGTACGGGATGCTGAACAAAGAGGGCCGCGGCTTCGGCTTCGATCGCAAGGGCAGCGGCTACAGCCTTATCTAGCCGCATGCCGAATCTCACTCCGCTGCTGCCGCCGAAAGTCGAGCGCGTCGACAAGGCGCTCTACATCATCGAGCGCGATGTGATGGTGCCGATGCGCGACGGCGTGCGCCTCGCCGCCGACATCTACTATCCCGCACGCGACGGTGTGCGCCTCGAGGGCAAGTTCCCCGCCATTCTGGAGCGTACGCCCTACAACAAGGGCGGCCGCTTCCACGGGATGCCGCCCTATCCATGGCAGCCTTTCTACGCGAGCCGCGGTTACGTCTGCATCTCGCAGGATACGCGCGGGCGCTTCGGGTCCGAGGGCGTGTGGCACATGATGACCGACGACGCCGCCGACGGTTTCGACACCGCGAAGTGGCTGGTGGAGCAGCCGTGGAGCGACGGCGGCTTCGGCATGATCGGCACTTCTTACGTCGGCGGCACTCAACATGCGATGGCGCTCGCGAATCCTCCGGGCCTCAAGGCGCTGGTGCCCGTTGACGCCGTCAGCGACGCCGGCTACTTCGGGATGCGCTACGGCGGCGCATGGGAACTGCGCTTCACCAACTGGATCTTTTCGATGGCCGCGCCCGAAGGCAGTCGCGCTTCGCACGATCCGGCGACTCGCGACGCGCTCGAAGCATGCGCGCGTAATGTCAGGGGTTACATTTCGAAGCTGCCGATTCGCAAAGGCGCGACGCCAATTCGCCTCGCACCGGAGTACGAAGACTGGATCGTGTTCGCGATGAGCCATGGCGAGAACGACGCGTACTGGAAGCAGCCTGGCTTCGGCCTGACGCACAACGTCGATGCATATAAGGATGTACCGGTCTATCTGGTCGGCGGATGGTACGACTCGTGGGGTCGCCAGACCACGATGGCCCACGCTGCCCTGTCGAAGAACAAGCGCGGGCCGGTGCGGATGATTCTCGGGCCATGGATTCATGGCTCACACATGATGTCGATGCATGGCGACACCGATTTCGGCGAGCCCGCAGCCATCGACGGCCTCGAATTTCGCCTGCGATGGTACGATCGCTGGCTCAAGGGAATTCACAACGGCGTCGAGAACGACGCGCCGGTGAAAATTTTCGTGATGGGCGGCGGCAGTGAGGCGACCGGTCCCGACGGACGTCATCTGCACGGCGGCGTGTGGCGCGATGAGCACGAATGGCCCCTCGCGCGCACCCGCTTCACCCCCTACTATCTCCACGCCGATCGCACGCTCAGCATCGAGCAACCTCGCGAGCAAAGCAACTCGACCACCTACGACTACGATCCGCGCGATCCGGTTCCCAGCATCGGTGGGAACATCTCATCGGCGATGGAAATCATGCAGCAAGGCGCATGGGA
>JBGPMZ010000193.1:0-5612 GCA_041487255.1 Binataceae bacterium (SeqCode)
CGCTTTGCGAAGAGAACGCGTCTCATGTTAACTGCCGGTCAGTGCAGGTTAACATGGAAATTCTCGATGGAAATGAAGCGGCAGCATCGGTGGCGTATCGACTGAGCGAAGTGATCGCGATCTACCCCATTACGCCGTCGTCGCCGATGGGTGAGCTGTCCGATCAATGGAGCGACGAGGGCCGCAAGAACATTTTCGGCACCGTGCCGAAGGTGATCGAGATGCAGAGCGAAGGCGGCGCGGCGGGAACCTTGCACGGCGCGCTGCAGGCGGGTGCGCTCGCCACCACCTTCACCGCCTCGCAGGGCCTGCTGCTGATGATCCCCAACATGTACAAGATCGCGGGCGAGCTGACCGCGTGCGCGATCCACGTCGCGGCGCGCACCATCGCCACGCATGCGCTATCGATCTTCGGCGACCACAGCGACGTAATGGCGGCGCGCGCGACCGGCTTCGCGATGCTGTGCTCCGACTCGGTCCAGGAGGCGCACGACCTGGCGCTGATAGCGCATGCGGCATCGCTCGAATCGCGCATTCCGTTTCTGCATTTCTTCGACGGCTTTCGCACCTCGCACGAACTGAACAAGATCCTTTCGCTTTCCGACGAGGATTTGGGTGCGCTGATCGATGCGAAGTTCGTCCGGCAGCATCGCGAACGCGCGCTCAGCCCGGACCGCCCGATGCTGCGCGGCACCGCACAGAATCCCGATGTCTTCTTTCAGGCGCGCGAAGCCATCAATCCCTTTTATCGCGCCGCCCCCAGCATCGTTCAGGACCTGATGGATCGTTTCGAGCGGCGCACCGGCCGCGCCTATCGGCTGTTCGACTACGTGGGCGACCCGAAAGCGGAGCGCGTCGTCATCTTGATGGGCTCGGGAGCGGGCGCGGCCGAGGAAACCCTCGAGCGCCTCATCGCCGGAGGCGAGAAGGTCGGCCTCCTCAAGGTTCGTTTGTTCCGTCCCTTTGACAGCGCCGCTTTCGCGGCCGCCCTGCCGCGAACGACCCGCGCGATCGCGGTGCTCGATCGTACCAAGGAGCCGGGCGCCGCCGGCGAGCCACTCTACCTCGAGGTCGTGACTGCCCTGAGTGAGGCGTGGGCGGCGCACAACATCGATGGCCGGTGGCCCCGGATCATTGGCGGGCGCTATGGCCTCTCCTCCAAGGAGTTCACACCCGCGATGGTCAAGGCGGTCTTCGATGAGCTTCGCAAGGAGACGCCGAGGAACCACTTCACGATCGGGATTCACGACGACGTAACGCATTCGAGTCTCCCATTCGATCCGGCGTTCTCGACCGAGGGCGCCGATACGGTGCGTGCGCTCTTCTATGGATTGGGCTCCGACGGCACCGTGGGCGCGAACAAGAACTCGATCGCGATCATCGGCGAGCACACGCCCAGGCACGCCCAAGGTTACTTCGTCTACGACTCCAAGAAGGCGGGCTCGATCACCGTATCGCATCTGCGCTTCGGGCCTGACCCGATCCGTTCGACCTACCTGATCACCAGGGCGAGCTTCATCGCCTGCCATCAGTTCGCCTTCCTGGAACGGATGGACGTGCTGGCTGCCGCCGATCCCGGCGCGACCTTCCTGCTCAATGCGCCGTATGCGCCCGACGAAGTGTGGGACCATCTGCCGCGCAAGGTGCAGGAGCAGATCCTCGACCGAGAGCTGCGCTTCTTCATCATCGATGCCTACCAGGTGGCGCGCCGGACGGGCATGGGCGGCCGCATCAACACCATCATGCAGACCTGCTTCTTCGCCGTGAGTGGCGTGCTGCCGCAGGATGCGGCGATCGCGGCAATCAAGTCGGCGATCAAGGAGACCTACGGCAAGCGCGGCGATGCGATCGTGCAGAAGAACTTCGCCGCGGTCGATACCACCCTGGCCCATCTGCACCAGGTCGTCATACCCGAGAAGGCGAGCAGCACCATCGATATCCTCGCGCCGGTGCCCTCGCATGCGCCGGCCTTCGTGCGCGATGTGCTCGGCGCTCTGATTGCCGGCAACGGCGACTTGGTTCCCACCAGCGCGCTGCCGCCCGACGGCGCCTTTCCTACCGCGACGGCGAAGTGGGAGAAGCGCAACATCGCGCAGGAGATCCCGGTCTGGGACGAGGACCTGTGCATCCAGTGCGGCAAGTGCGTGCTGGTCTGCCCGCATGCGGTGATTCGCGCGAAGGTCTACGAGCCGAGTCTCCTCGACGAGGCGCCCGCGGCCTTCAAGTCGGCGACGCCACGATGGCGCGGCCTCGAAGCGATGCGCTACACGCTGCAAGTCGCGCCCGAGGACTGCACCGGATGCCGCCTGTGCGTCGAGGTGTGCCCTGCCAAGAGCAAGAGCGAGGTGCGCCACAAGGCGATCAACATGCTGCCGCAGCCGCCGCTTCGCGATGCCGAGGCGAAGAACTGGGACTTCTTTTTGGCGCTGCCGGAGTTCAATCGCGATGCCCTCGCGCATGCGCAGGTCAAGGACGCGCAACTCCTCGAACCGCTGTTCGAGTTTTCCGGCGCCTGCGCCGGCTGCGGCGAGACTCCCTATCTCAAGCTGTTGACCCAGCTCTTCGGCGATCGCCTGCTGATCGCGAACGCGACCGGATGCTCATCCATATACGGCGGCAATCTGCCGACCACGCCGTACACCTCCAACGCTGAAGGCCGCGGGCCGGCGTGGTCCAACTCGCTGTTCGAAGACAATGCCGAGTTCGGCCTCGGGATGCGCCTGGCGATCGACAAGCGGCTCGACTACGCGCGCGAACTGATTCGGCGCCTTGCCGGCCAGCTCGGCGGCCGAATCGTCACGGAGATCCTCGAAGCCGATCAATCGACCGAGGCGGGCATCGTCGCACAGCGCCAGCGCGTCGCTGAGGTTAAGCGGATGATCGTGGACCTCGAAACCAACGACGCGCGTGACCTGATGGCGCTGGTCGATGCGCTGGTGCGCAAGAGCGTGTGGCTGGTGGGCGGCGACGGATGGGCCTACGACATCGGCTTCGGCGGCCTCGACCACGTGCTCGGATCGGGCATGAACGTGAATGTCCTGGTGCTGGATACCGAAGTGTACTCGAACACCGGGGGGCAGATGTCGAAGTCCACCCCGCGCGGAGCGGTGGCGAAGTTCGCCAGCGGCGGCAAGCAGACCGGCAAGAAGGACCTCGCGATGGAGGCCATCAGCTACGGCTCGGTGTACGTCGCGCGGGTGGCGATGGGCGGCAACGATTCGCATACGGTGCGCGCGTTCCTGGAGGCGGAAGCGCACGAGGGGCCGTCGCTGATCCTCGCATACAGCAACTGCATCGCACACGGCTACGACCAGGCTTTCGGCATGAACCAGCAGAAGAGCGCGGTGCTGTCAGGCTACTGGCCGCTGATGCGATACGACCCGGGGTTGCGCAGGCAGGGCAAAAATCCCTTCCAGCTCGATTCCAAGGCGCCCAGCATCCCGCTCAAGCAGTACGCCTACCAGGAGGCGCGCTACACCATGCTCGCGCGCAGCAATCCCGAAGCCGCGCGCGAACTGCTCCAGTTGGCGCAGGCCGATGTCACGCGTCAATGGCGCGTCTACTCAAATCGCGCCGCGATGCCCGGCCCGGCGATCCGGCCCGATTTGGGAACTGCCGTCGGCGCCGTCGTAAAAGGGAGCAAACCATGATCGACCTCAGCACGACATACCTGGGGCTAGGCTTGAAAAATCCCATCGTCGCGTCGGCGTCGCCGCTGGGCGATTCGCTCGACAAGATCCGCCGCCTCGAAGATCATGAGGTCGCCGCGGTGGTGTTGCCCTCGCTCTTCGAAGAGCAGCTCTCACTGGAAGGTGAGACGCTCGACGAGGATCTCTTTCGCGGCGCGGAGAGCTTCGCCGAGTCGCTGAACTACTTTCCCGATCTGAGCACCTACAACCTCGGTCCCGACGGCTACCTGGAGCTGATTCGCAAAGCCCGCGCGAGCGTTGCCATCCCCATCATCGGCAGCCTCAATGGCGTCTCGGCGGGAGGATGGATTCGCTATGCGCGCGAGATGGAGCAGGCGGGCGCCGACGCAATCGAGTTGAACCTGTACTCGATGGTGACCGATCCGGAACTCACTGCCGCCCAGGTCGAGCGCGCCTACGCCGAGCTGGTCCGCGAGGTGAAACAAAGTGTACGGATTCCCGTCGCGGTAAAGTTGTCGCCGTTCTTCAGCGCTCCGGCGAACATGGCAAAACGGCTCGATGACGCCGGGGCCGACGCACTGGTGCTGTTCAATCGCTTCTATCAGCCCGATCTGGATCTGGAAGAGCTCGAAGTCGTGCCCAGCCTGACCCTGAGCCGCCCCGAGGAATTGCTGCTGCGGCTGCATTGGGTCGCGATCATCTTCGGACACGTCGGCGGCGACCTCGCGATCACCGGCGGCGTCCATAGCGCGCGCGAGGTGCTGAAGGCGGTGATGGCCGGGGCGCGGGTCACGATGATGGCCTCGGCGCTGCTGCACCACGGCCTCGAGCACCTCCGCGTAGTCCTGCGCGATCTCACGAGCTGGATGGAGGAACACGAGTACGAGTCCATCCGCCAGATGTGCGGGAGCATGAGCCAGCGCAACGTGTCGAATCCCGCCGCCTTCCAGCGCGCCAACTACGCGCGCGTGCTGAGCTCCTATTCGATGCGCGGCGCCTGGAACGGATGAGCGATCGCTATCGCGGGGCGTTTGCGCGCATCGATGCGAGTGGGGCAAGATCGCCACAGAGGATTCGCGGATGAAGTACGATTTCATCTCAGCCGACTGCCACATCGATTTGATCTGGCTGCCGCCCGATCTGTTCACCTCCAACGCGCGCGCCGATCTGAAGGACCGCATGCCTTACGTCACCGACACGCGCAAGGGCAAGATGTGGGTCGCGAAAAACGGCGCGATGTTCGGCTTGATGAACGGCATGGGCTCGGCGGGCCGTGAATACGTTCCGGGCCAGATTCATCGCTCCGATCGAATGGCATCGACCGGGCTCTACGATGACGGCCGCAAAGGAATTCGGCGCCTGACCGATCCGGAGCTGCGACTGAAGGATCAGGAGCGCGACGGCGTTCAGGGCGAGGTTCTCTACGGCGTCCTCGGCGCCAGCATGCGGCTCAAGGACGACGAGGCCGCGACCGAGATGATCCGCATCTACAATCAGTGGCTGGCGGGATTCTGCCGCACACATCCCGATCGCTATGCCGGACTCGCATCGATTCCGAGCCACAACATCGATGACGCAGTCGCCGAGGTGAAACGCATCGCCAGGGAAGGAGCGCTGCGCGGCCTCGATATCGCCAACCGCCCCGACATCGAGCCGTTTTGGGATCCATGCTGGGAGCCGCTTTGGGCAGTTGCGGAAGAAGCGAAGCTGCCGGTGCATCTGCACACCATCGGCGGCGCCTTTCCCGATTTGAGCAAGTTCCCGCCCAAGGTTGGCCGCGCCGCGTTTGCGACGTTGATCACCAGCTTCCAGATGTATATGGCGGTGCCGCTGATGGCGATCATTTTCGGCGGCGTGCTCGAGCATCACCGCGGCCTCAAGATGGTGATCGGCGAAAGTGGGATCGGATGGCTGCCCTACATTCTCGACCACATGGACCTCGAATGGGAGGATCAGTTCGCC
>JBGPMZ010000194.1:0-5592 GCA_041487255.1 Binataceae bacterium (SeqCode)
ATTCCGCGGTCAAACTTTGGTAGAAGGGATTGTCGAGGATCTTCTTGCGGGTCGACGGAAGCTTCGCGAACCGCTCGACCATCGCATCCCACGCGCCTTTCACGTCGAGCTGCATCGCGGAAAGCTTCAAGGCTGGATCGAGGTCGGCTGATCGCAACTCGCGCTCGGAAATTCGCGTCGGGGTTCCGCCGAGGCGGCTTAGCCCGAGCGCCTCGCGCAAGCGCCGAGCAGGATCGACGGTGATTAGCGCCGTATCGAGCCCAGCCTCCGCCGCCGCAAGTCCCAGAGCCGCGGCGACCGTGGTTTTGCCGACGCCTCCGGTGCCGAGCAGGATCAGAATCGAGCCGTTCTTGAGGAGATGCTTCATCAGTAGGTGCGGGTTGGCGGGCCTTCGGGCGTTGAAAGAATAGCAAGCGGCCGCTGCGCGCGCATCGCATTGGCAGCCGGAGTAGGGCTAAAATCGAAAAGCTTTGAACGGTGGCGCACCTGTCGGAGCGGGAGTGAGTTGGAGGTGGTGTGATGGAGTGGATGGCGGTTGCCGTGGTGGCGGCGTTACTCGGGACGGCATTCGGATGGTTCGTCGCGCGAACCCGCGCGCGGTCCGACGCGGACTCCAAAGTCCGCGCAGCCGATTCAATCGCACAGACCGAGCGCATTCGAGGCGAATCGCTGGAGGCCCAGCGGCTTCACTTGCAGTCGCAATGCGACGATCTGCATGAGCGTTTGCGCTTCGCGGAGACTGGCCTCGCCGAGGCGCGCGCTCGCGCGGAGGAAACTCAGAAGCGCTTCGAAGAGGAACGCCAACTCCTCGGGCAGGCCGAACGTAAATTTGCCGATACCTTCAAGTCGCTCGCATCCGACACGCTGCGGCAAAGCACCAGCGACTTTCTGAAACTCGCCGAAGCGAAGCTCAAGGCCGCGCAGGATGTCCCCTCGAAGGATTTCGAGGCGCGCGAGAAAAAGATCGACGATATCGTCAAACCCGCGCGCGAATCGCTGGCCAAGCTCGACGAAGAACTGCGCAAGATGGAAAACGATCGCCGCGGCGTCGAGGGTCAGCTCACCGAGCAGTTGCGCAATCTCGGCGCGCAGACCAACAAACTGTTCGACGCGCTTAGAACGCCGGCGGTGCGCGGGCGATGGGGCGAGATTCAGCTCAAGCGCGTGGTCGAGATCGCCGGGATGGTGGAGCATTGCGATTTCTTCGAGCAGGAGATGCAGGTCACCGACAGCGGCCGCTTCCGTCCCGACCTGCGTATCCAGTTGCCCGGCAACAAGAATGTGGTGGTCGATTCCAAGGTGCCGCTCAAGGCCTACCTCGAGGCGATGGAATGCGCGGATGAAGCGGCGCGCGCGCTCAAGCTGGCCGACCACGCGAATCAGATCCGCACCCACGTCATCCAGCTGAGCTCCAAGAGCTATTGGGATGCCTGCAAGCCGACGCCGGAATTCGTGGTGCTGTTTCTTCCGGGCGAAATGTTCTTCAGCGCGGCGCTGCAGAACGATGCGTCGCTAATCGAAGACGCGGCCGCGCGAAAGGTGATCCTCGCGACCCCGACTACGCTCATCGCGCTGCTGAAAGCAGTCTCCTACGGATGGCGGCAGGAAAAGCTCGCGGAGAATGCGGAACACATCAGCGAGCTCGGGCAGGAGCTGCACGAGCGCATCAGCACGATGGCCTCGCATCTCGCGCGTCTTGGCGGCGCGCTCGGCAAGGCGGTCGAGGAGTTCAACAACACCGCGCGCTCGATGGAATCGCGAGTGCTCGTTAGCACGCGACGCTTCAAGGAGTTGGGTGTCGCGAGCAAGAAGGAAGTCGAGGATCTCGAAGTCATCGAGGCGGTGCCGCGCAAATTGTTGCTGGTCGGCAACGGCGACGTCGCCGAGCGCGGCTAGTGCGCGCGACCTAACCCCCGGCCCCTTCCCTTTAGGGAAGGGGAGAAGACAAAAGAGTGAAGTTTTTCGCTTCTGATTCCCCTTCCCTCAAGGGAAGGGGTTAGGGGTTAGGTCTTTGCAGCCTGTGACTCCCGGTGATGCTGCTCTTTCTATCCTAGCTACTGAACTTCGGCGTCCGACGGCGGAGGAGGCTTGAGCTGGCTGCGCTCACGGCCTTCCTCAATCCATGATGCGACTTCGCGCCGCTCGCGCTTGAGGAAGTCTCCCACCGCCTTCGCGAAACCAGCGTGCGCGACAAAATGCATGCTGCGGGTGAGCGCGGGATCAAAGCCGCGCAGCCATTTGTACTCGCCACCCGCGCCCGGTTCGAAACGCTTCAACCCGCGTTCGATGCAGTGTTCGATTCCCGCGTAGTAACACACGTTGAAGTGCAGGAACCTGAAATCCTGGAAGCATCCCCAATACCGGCCGTAGAGCACGCCCGCCTTCTCCAGACAAAAACTCCCCGCGACGAGTTCGCTTCCTTTGTAAGCCAGCTCGAATGCGACGTTGCGTTTGAAATCGGTGCGCATCAGCTCGAAGAACTCGGGCGTCAGGTACTGACGTCCCCAGTAGAGCTTTTCGATGGTCGACAAATAGATGCGATACATCGGCGCGAACAGCGCGTCGGGAATCTCCTCGCCGGCCAGTACCTTCACTGTGATGCCTTGTTCCTCGAGAGCGCCGCGCTCATGCCGCACGGCGCTGCGACGCTTGTGCTTGAGGCGTGCGAGGTAGTCGTCGAAAGTCTGAAATCCCGCGTTGCGCCAATGGTACTGGTATCCGAGGCGCTCGAGGAATCCGAGTTCAGCGAGCGGCGCGACTTCGTCCTCGTCGCAAAATGTTACATGCACGGAAGAAAGTTTGTTTTCAGCGCATACATTTATGAGCGCGCGACCGAGCGCGGCGATCATCTCGGGCCTATCGGCATTTGATGCCGTGAGGAATCGCCGCCCTGTATGCGGCGTGAACGGGACGCCCACCAGCAGCTTCGGGTAGTACCTGATGTTCGCACGTTGCGCGGCCTCGGCCCATCCGTGGTCGAACACGAACTCGCCCATGCTGTGAGTTTTCAGATACAGCGGACACGCCGCGACGATCTTCTTCGCGCTGTCACGAATGACGAGGTGATAGGGCGCCCATCCGGTGTTGCGGTTCGCGCTCTTCGACGCTTCCATCGCGTGAAGCCAGTCCCAATCGACGAATGGCGAATCGTCGTCGGTGACCAGCGCGTTCCAATCTTCGCGCGCGATCTTGGCGATGCCTTCGACGACCGCGACTTCGATCAAGCCATCTCTGCTTTGCGTCATTCCCGCTCCGGGAATGAGCTTAACAACAGTTGATGCATCGCAAAACTGATTTCGCTAAAACGATCGTTCAGGCGAACGCAACCGAACAAAGCCGGTTTCAATGCTCCCTAGATACCTCCTCAGTCTGCTATCCTTATACGAGTGCAAAGCGGAACTGTGACCGCATGACTTCGGATGAAATCAGACGGCTCGCGATTCGAGCCAAGAGCACCGACGGCGACGAGAGCGGTGGCGACGACGGCGGCGGCAATGGGACCGTCATCGAGCGGCGGACCAAGACGCAAGCCAAGACCAAGCGTCCGCCGATGTTCAAAGTCATCCTGCTCAATGACGACTACACTCCAATGGAGTTCGTGGTCGAACTGCTCAAAACTGTTTTTCACAGGCCGCATGCCGAGGCGACCAAGATCATGCTCTGGGTGCATCAGAACGGCATGGGGGTGGCGGGTGTTTATCCATTCGAGATCGCGGAAACCAAAGTGCACGCGGTGGAGGAACTGGCGCGCGAAGCGCAGTATCCGCTCAAGTGCGTGATGGAAAAGGAGTGAAAGCGCCGCCCCGCGGTGACGCGAACTAGATGGCATCAGGAAACATCATGCTCAGTCGCGAGCTGCAGGTGACTCTGCAGCTGGCCGTGACCGAGGCGGTCAATCGCCGTCATGAGTACGTATGCCTGGAGCATCTGTTGTACGCGATGCTTCACGACGTCACCACCAGCAACATCCTGCACAACTCAGGTGCTGACCTCGATGAATTGAAGAAAAAGCTCGTGCGCTACCTCGACGAACAGATCGAGCGCATGCCGAAGGGCGAGACCGTGATGCCGCGCTATGCGATCGGCGTGCAGCGCGCGTTGCAGCGGGCGGCGCTGCATGTCCAATCGTCGGGCCGCAACGAAATCAACGGCGGCAATGTACTGGTAGCGATGTTCCATGAGACCGAATCGCCGGCGTACTTTTTTCTGCAGGAGCAGAACGTCTCGCGCTTCGATGTAATCAATTTCATTTCGCACGGCGTTTCGAAAATCGCCGCGGACAAGGATCAGGACGCCGGCGGCGCCGAAGAAGCCGCGGGAGAAGGCGAATCTGAGGGCGGCGACGAAGAAGGCGATCGGAAAGTCTCACCCTCCAAGGCGCTCAAGACTTACGCGATCAATCTGACCGAACGCGCGGCGCAGGGAAAAATCGATCCGCTGGTCGGGCGCGAGAAGGAACTGGAGCGCTCGATTCACGTGCTGCTGCGGCGGCGCAAGAACAATCCGATTTTCGTCGGCGAGGCAGGCGTGGGAAAAACCGCGCTCGCGGAGGGCCTCGCGCTCGCGGTGCACAATGGCAAAGTTCCCGACGCGCTCAAGGGCGTCGAGATTTACGCGCTCGACATGGGCGCGCTATTGGCGGGAACGCGATTTCGCGGCGACTTCGAACAGCGCCTCAAGGCCGTCATCAAGGCGGTGGTCGGCAATACCAAGCGGATTCTCTTTATCGACGAGATTCACACTATCGTCGGCGCCGGTTCGGCATCCGGCAGCACGATGGACGCCTCGAACCTGCTCAAGCCGGCGCTCGCATCGGGCGACTTACGATGCATCGGGTCGACGACCTATCAGGAATACAAACGGTCGTTCGATCGCGACAAGGCGCTGGCGCGCCGCTTCCAGCGCATCGAGGTGAACGAGCCGACCCAGGAAGAGACGATCGAGATTCTCAATGGCCTCAAGTCGTATTACGAAAAGCACCACAACGTGAAGTACACGTCGGCGGCGCTACGCGCGTCGGTCGAGATGTCGGCGCGGTATATAAACGACCGATATTTGCCGGACAAAGCCATCGACGTGGTGGATGAGGCCGGCGTCGCGGCGCATCTGCGCGGCAAGGGCAGGAAGGAACCCGAAACGGTCGGTCTGCGCGATGTCGAGCGTACGATCGCGCGGATGGCGAAGATTCCCGAGCGTACCGTCTCGGCCAACGATCGCGAGCGCCTCCAAAACCTCGAAGAGGAACTCCGGCAGGTCGTCTACGGACAGGATCCCGCGCTGCAGGCGGTTGCGCGCGCGATCAAACTTGCGCGGTCGGGACTCTCGCATCCGGACAAGCCGGTCGGCGCATTCCTCTTCGCGGGACCGACCGGTGTAGGTAAGACCGAGGTTGCGCGTCAACTCGCCAAGGTCATGGGAATCGAGTTCCTGCGCTTCGACATGAGCGAGTATATGGAACGCCACACCGTGTCGCGGCTGATTGGCGCGCCTCCAGGATACGTGGGCTTCGATCAGGGCGGGCTCCTCACCGACGCCATCAACAAGACCCCGCACTGCGTGCTGCTGCTCGACGAAATCGAGAAGGCGCATCCG
>JBGPMZ010000195.1:0-5589 GCA_041487255.1 Binataceae bacterium (SeqCode)
ATCGCAGCGCGCGGAGCCGCGGACGAAAGTGCAGCGATTGCGACAAGCGCAGCGATGATGTCGAGGCTACTCCCCACTCAAGAATCGATACACCAACCGCTGGAAATGTTGGATGCCCTGCTCACGTGAGAGCATCAGCGTGCCGTTCTCAATCGCTCCCGAGGACAGGCCGCGCTGCACCGATTCGCATAGCACCACGTCCTCGCGCTGCACGAGGTCGCCAAGCTCCTTGTATTCGTGAATCTGATCCTCGGTCGCATCCTCGGCGAAGTAGTAGTCGATAGTCTCGCGCGTATGCCCCGCGTCGATGGGATAGACGCACAGCACCTGCATCGCCATCGGATGCGAGGACAGCGCGATCATCGCAGTCGGCCACAGCGTTGCGTAGTTCACCCCGTTCTCGTTCGAGCGCAGCAGCGGCCCGTGGTAGGTCGAATAGTATTCGTGGCTAACGTCGGCGCTGTACTTGTCGGTGTCGATGACTTCCGAGAACGCCGGATGCGCGATCGGGCAGTGATAACACTCGTTGAAATTTTCGATGATGATTTTCCAGTTCGACGCAATCTCGTACACGTCCTGCCGATGCATCCGCATCCGCGCGAGGTCGACGCCGGCGCGCTGAAAGAGCGACGGCAGATCGCCGATGACGTCGCGTAGCGATCCCGCTGAGCCACCGGAGTTGACGAAAATCATCGGTCCCCACGTCTCGACCGCGAATGGGATCAGCGGGAAATTTTCCTTCGCGAAGGTCGTTTGCTCATTCGCACGCGGCGCGTTGCGCAGCGTCCCGTCGAGGTTGTAGGTCCAGCCGTGATAGTGGCATTGCAGGGTCTTGCGATTCCACGCGCATTCGAGGACCACCTCGCTCCCGCGATGACGGCACACGTTGGCAAATGCGCGCAGGCTACCGTCATTGTCGCGCGCGATCACTGCGGGAATACTGCCGAGCCGCGTGGTTATGAAATCGCCGGGCTTCGCGACCAAACCGGTATGTCCGACATACTGCCACGAGCGATTGAAGATGCGCCGCTTCTCTTCCTCGAACACCGCCTCATCGGCGTACCATCGGGCCGGCAGCGTATGCCCCGCTTCGAGCGCCTGCGCTATTGTCGAATCGATTTGAAAAGTCGATGCCATATTTTTCTCTTACTATCTTTGAGGGTTCTTGAGTATGAAGATGAAGACACTACTCGCGGCGGGGATGACATTAATGGTGGCTGCAATAGCTGACCCTCATTGGGCCGGCGCACTCGATACTTCGAAGTTGGTCGACCTCACCCACAGTTTCGACAGCGATACTATTTATTGGCCGACTGAGAAGCCGCTCCAGCACGAATTCGAAAAGTTCGGCACCACCGAGGAGGGTTACTTTTACTCCTCCGGCAAGTTCGCGGCACCCGAACATGGCGGCACTCATATGGACGCGCCGATCCATTTCAACAAGAACGGCATCTATGCCGACCAGGTGCCCCTCGCGAACTGTATCGGGCCGGCCGCGGTGATCGATTTCTCCGCGCGCGCCGCGAAGGATCCTGACGCGATGCTGAGTGTCGATGACATCAAAGCTTACGAGGAGAAGTACGGCCGTATCCCAGACGGCGCAGTCGTCGTTGCACGTTCCGGATGGAGCCGGTTCTGGCCCGACAAGAAGCAGTACATGGGCACTGACAAGCCCGGTGATGTCGCGGATCTCCATTTCCCCGGCTACGCACCCGAGGCCGCCGAATGGCTAGCGAAGAATCGTAACGTTGCCGCTATCGCGATCGACACCGCGAGCATCGACACGGGCACTTCCAAGGATTTCAAGGTCCATCAGATTTGGCTCGGCGGTAACAAACCTGCCTTCGAGAACATCGCCAATGCCGACAAGTTGCCGCCCAAGGGCGCGACGATCTTTTGCATTCCGATGAAACTCGGGAAAGGCACCGGCGGACCGACGCGAGCCTTCGCGCTGATGCCATAGGCGGCGTGATTGACCGTCGGTATTTGGTATTTGGAGCAACCCTTTTGAGGTTGATAACATAGATTCATGTCGGGAAACTCAATTCTTGACGGCGTCTTAGAAGCTGTACACTCCGGTAAGCTGAAGATCGGCGAGGGCATGAGTTGTGCTCGCCTATCTCGAGGCGCCACTCCAAATGGCCAGCTTGGGCTGAATCGAAACCAACGTCACTACGTATCTATCGGAGGAAGGACTCATGCGGCGTAACTCCGTCGTGACGACGGCACTGGCACTCGTGGCGCTATTCGCCGTCGCCGGATGCTCGGGGCAACCGCTCTCGACCCGTGAAAAAGGAACCCTCGGCGGCGCGGGGATTGGAGCGGCTACCGGCGCGATCATCGGCGCCGCGGTGGGTGCGCCGGGAGTTGGCGCGGCAATCGGCGGCGCGCTCGGCGGCGTGACCGGCTATGCGGTCGGCAACGAGATGCAAAATCAGGACAGCGCCAATCAGCAAACCCAGCAGCAGATTCAATCGCAACAACAGCAAATCGAGCAGCAGCGCCGGCAGATCCAGCAACTCCAGCAGCAGCAAGAGACTGAATAGGGGCTCCATCGGGAGAATGGAAATGGGCAATCGAAAAGTAGCAATTGCCGCCCTGGCGCTAATAGCTATACTGACCGGCGCGGGATGCAGTGGTTCGCAGCCGCTCTCAACTCGCGAGAAGGGAACTCTCGGCGGTGCGGCGGTCGGCGCCGGAGCCGGCGCGATCATCGGCGCCGCAGTGGGTGCGCCTGGAGTTGGCGCGGCGATCGGCGGCGCGCTTGGCGGCGTGACCGGCTATACGGTCGGCAACCAGATGCAAAATCAGGACACCGCCAACCAGCAGACCCAGCAGCAGATTCAATCGCAACAGCAGCAAATCGAGCAGCAACGACAACAAATCCAACAACTGCAAAATCAGCAGGAGACGGAATAACACCGCCTTTTTCTGCGGGAGAAAACTCTATGCGCAAGCTCGCGACAGTCATCCCAGCACTTGTGCTGGCAGCCTCAATCGCACTGGCTAGTTGCAGCGGAGATCCGCTTTCGACGCGTGAGAAAGGCACCCTTGGCGGCGCCGGATTGGGCGCCGCGGGCGGCGCGATTGTTGGCGCCGCGGTCGGAAGTCCAGGCGCAGGTGCGGCGATCGGCGCGGGCCTCGGCGGCGTCACCGGCTACGCGGTTGGCAATTCGATGCAGAACACCGAGAACGCCAACACGCAGACGCAACAACAGGTCCAATCGCAACAGCAGCAAATCGAGCAGCAGCGCCGGCAGATCCAGCAGCTGCAACAGAATCAGGAAACCGAATAGTCGAACTCAATGCGCGTCGAGGCAAGGGGACGCGGATCGATCCGCGTCCCCTTTTTCTTGCAATCAATCACCATCAAGCGGGCCGGCAGATTTTGCACGCACGCAGCCCCGCGCTCCGCGCCCGCTCGGAATCGGCGAAGATGTAGCATCTGCCCATACTCGCCCGCTGCGCCGCCGAGCATTGCGGCCGGCAATAAATGTGCGTCCGCTGATGACCCATAACGGCGCGCGCCGGCACCCGCAAATCCTTCCCCACCGCAAAGCCCTCTGCGCGGAGCAGCTTCAACTTTCGCTCGACCCCGCCGCCGTAGTTCCCAATCGACAGATCGGATTTGATCACGCGATGGCACGGCACGTAGATCGGCACCGGATTCGAGCCCATCGCATTGCCGATCGCCCGCTGTCCATCGGGCGCACCGCAGGCGGCTGCGAGTCCCTGGTAGGTCACCACCGATCCGAGGGGCACCTTGCACAGCTTGGTCAGGGCGCGGCGCTTGAAGTCGCTCTCCACCAGCGAGAGATCGATCTCATGCTTGAGCGCGTTGCGATCGCCGGCGACGAAGCGGCGAATCTCCGCTCCAATGCGATCCGCCGCGGCCTGATCCGCCACGATGTCGAACTTCCCGCGCATCGCTTTGAGCGGTTCCAGACCCTTCCCATCCATGAAGTGAATCGCGAGAATTCCGCGCGGACCGTCCGCGATGAACAGGCGCCCCACCGGCGAGTCGATGATGCCGACGCGCGCAATCGGGCGCCGCTCGCGCGCCATCGCCTTGTCAAAACGCCGCCGGCCCTCGGCAACGATCGCATCGAGTCCGTGGTCGTCGTCGGCTTCGCGATCCAGCTCAAGCAACAACTGCTCGGTGTCACGTTCAGAGCTCATCGGATCACCTCAATTCCTTCAGCTTTCGCAACGCCTGATAAACCCCGGCGCGCGCGCTTTCCTCGGAACATCCCAATGCCGCACCGATTTCGGAATAGTCGAGGCCCACGATTTTTCGCATCACGAAGGCTTGCCCCTGCTTGCCCGGAAGGGCCGCGATCGCGCGCCGCATGTCCAATGCGCCGTCGCCTGCGGCGTGATTCGCGTGATTCAAATGATGGGGCGACACCGCATCGAGGACCTCCGCGTCGGCATCGGGAGCGATGACGCGCGAATGGCGGGCGCGATCGCGCGCGCGATTGCGGCATAGGTTCGCCGCGATCTTGAACAGCCATGGGCGCAGCCCCGCTTCCGAATCGAGGTCGGGATAGGCGCGATAGGCGCGCAGGAAAGTCTCCTGAAAGAGGTCGAGTGCGTCCTCGCGGTCGCGGGTCATGCGAACAAGGAAGCGCATGATCTCGCGGTCGTGCCGGCGCATCGCGTCTTCAAAGGGAAGCGGAATCGTTGGCAACTTCGCCCGTACCTTCATCGTCGCTATCTATAACCCCGCCTCGTCGCATTCGTGAAACCGCTGATTCGCCTTCCCAGCCGGTTATCGACTAGCATCGGCGTCCGGCAGACCAATCACTGCCGCGGCGAGGTCATCGATGGACCCAGTTTTCGCGATTGCATTGTGGGCGCTGCTGTTTTTCGGATCGCATCTCGTGATCTCCTCGCGCGCGGTGCGGCCGCGGCTGATCGCGATGGTGGGCGAGCGCGCCTATCCGGGAATCTATTCGATCGTCGCGCTGGCGACGTTCATTCCGCTTGTTCTCGCCTTCGCGCACAACAAGCATTCGGGCGCGATGCTGTGGAACCTGCGCGATGTCGCGGTCGTGCGATGGCTGGTCTGGCTGCTGATGTTGTTCGCTTTGATCATTTTCGTCGCAAGCTTTATTACCCCGAATCCCGGCTCGATGGGCGCGCAGGGCGAGGCCAAAAATGCGAGCATGGCGCGGGGCGTGCTCAAGATCAGCCGGCATCCGGGTTTTGTCGCGTTCAGCACCTTCGGTCTCGCCCACATCCTCATGAACGGATTCGTCGGTGACGTGATCTTCTTCGGCAGTTTTCCCGCGCTCTCGATCATCGGCGGCATGCATCAGGACGCGCGCAAGGAGGCGCAACTTGGCCCCTCCTACAAAAGGCTCGAGGAATCCACCTCGTTCTTTCCCGGCCTCGCGCTCCTTCAAGGCCGCCAGCATTGGACGGCCCCCGATACGCCATGGACGGCGATTGCGATTGGTGTCGCGCTGATGGCGCTGATTCTGCGGCTGCATCCGATGATTTTCGGCGGCAATCCTATCGGCATGTAGAAACTGCCTCGCGCGGCGCTTGGACAGCCTCGCGGTTCGGTTCTAGGATATCGACGAT
>JBGPMZ010000196.1:0-5589 GCA_041487255.1 Binataceae bacterium (SeqCode)
CGGAATCCATCGAGCGGGCCGGGCGATGGGGCCGTAAAGGACCCAGCGCCGATCAATCCAGTCGGCTCAAGCAGGCGTTCGATCCATTTCGCAATCGCGTTGCGATGCAGAAATTGCCGGGTCCGAGCGATTACGGAAAAGCCGCCGCGTTTCTCGCTTCGGACGACGCGGCGATGATTACCGGCATCGATCTTCGCGTCGATGCTGGTGCAATCGCGCAGTACTGGGCATGGGATCCGTCATCGAAACAGAGCTAGCAGGCTGCCGCCAGTTACAGGGGAACCATCATGAATAGACTGACCGAAGGCTACATCATCGATGATCAGAAAGCGGGACTGTTCAAGGTGAATCGACGAGCGTTCACCGATCCCGAATGCCTTGAGGAGGAACGGCGCCGCATCTTCGACAAGTGCTGGATCTACGTCGGCCATGAATCTGAAGCGCCGCATGCGGGGGACTATCGTTCGCGCAATGTCGCGGGCCGTCCGCTGATCCTGGTGCGCGGCGACGATAGCAAGATCCGGGTGCTGCTCAACACCTGCACGCATCGCGGCACCATGGTCTGCCGGCAAAAATCCGGCAACGCGAAAACTTTCCAATGCCCCTATCACGCGTGGACCTTCAACTCGCGCGGTGAGTTGGTCGGCGTGCCGGGCGAAGACTCCTACAGCGACGGATTCAAGCGCGAGGAGATGGCGTTGGTCGCGCCGCCGCAGGTCGACAACTATCGAGGTTTCGTCTTCGCCTGCTTCGACCGCAATGCGCAGAGCCTCTACGACTACCTTGCCGGTGCGCGCGAGTATCTCGATCTGGTTGCCGATCAGTCAGAGATGGGAATGAAGATCGTGGCCGGTCAGCAGTCCTACAGCGCGCGTGCGAATTGGAAGTTGCTGGTCGAGAACAGCTACGACGGTTATCACGGCCTCCCGACGCATCAGCGTTACTTCAGTTTCCTTGCCGACACCGGCATCGATTTCAAAGGGCGCGATCTCTCCACCCCGCCGGTCCAGAAGGTAGTCGACCTCGGCAATGGTCATGCGGTGATCGAGTATCAGGCCGGATGGGGTCGCCCGATCGCAGCCTGGGTCCCGCCGTTTGGCGAGAATACCAAGGCCCATTTCGAGGAAGTGCGGCGCCGCTTTGATGAACGCTTCGGTCCCGAGCGCGCGCGCCGCATCTGCGAGACCAGACGCAACCTCGGAATTTTTCCCAATCTCGTAATCAACGACATCATGGCGATTACGGTGCGCACCTTCTTTCCAGTCTCGCCCGATTACATGGAAGTAAATGCGTGGGCGCTGGCTCCGATCGAGGAGAGCGCCGAGGACTCGGCCCTGCGGCTCGACAACTTTTTGACCTTCCTCGGACCGGGAGGATTTGCCACGCCTGACGATGTCGAGATGCTGGAATCATGTCAGCGCGGATTCGCCAATCGAGAAGTGGGATGGTCCGACATCTCGCGCGGGATGAAGCGCGAGCAGCCGGCGCTTACCGACGAGATGCAGATGCGCGCGTTCTGGCGCCGATGGAACCATCTG
This sequence comes from Binataceae bacterium (SeqCode), assembly GCA_041487255.1. GTDB lineage: Bacteria > Desulfobacterota > Binatia > Binatales > Binataceae > DATGKG01. The sequence goes on from JBGPMZ010000196.1 coordinate 1,539, forward strand.
ATGACCGAGCCGCAGATTCGGCGCGCAAGGAAAGTGGCATGAACACCGTGGAACTTCCTAGTCGCACCGAAGTGGAGGACTTCCTTTACAAGGAAGCCGCCTTGCTTGACGAATGGCGCCTGGAAGAATGGCTCGAGCTGCTCACCGAGGATGTCGTCTACCAGATTCCGCCGACCGACGTTCCCGAAGGCGACTCGCGAAATACGCTGTTCATCATTGCCGACGATGCGCTGCGGATCCGATCGCGCGTGAAGCAACTGTTGAGCAAGTTCGCATGGGCGGAGAATCCGCATTCGCGAACGCGGCGAATGATCGCGAACGTGCGAGTGCTGGGCGCGGAGGGCGACGACATTATCGTGAGCGCGAATTTTGCGGTGCATCGGATGCGCTATGAGTCGGTCGACACCTACATCGGTCGCTACGATCTCAAATTGGTTCGCGATGGGAAGAATCTGAAAATTCGCGAACGCAGGGCCATCCTCGACAACGAGGCGCTGCGCCCGCACGGAAAGATTAGCTTCATTCTTTAGCGACGGACATTTCACGGAGGGCGCATGGACGTCATCGACATGCACAACCACTTCATCGCGCCCGAGGTGATAGATCATCTGGCGCGCGACGGACGCCACTACGCGACGCGTATCGTCGAGCGCGAGGGCCGCCGGTTTTTCCTGATCCAGGAAAAGGCGCTGCGGCCCATCGATGGTCCGATCTCGAATGCCGGCGCGCGAATCGTGGACATGGATCGCGAGGGCATTGCGAAGCAGGCGGTGTCGTGCGTTCCGTTCCTGATGTATCCGGACGTCGATAACGCGCTGGGCCTCGCAATCGCGCAAGTGAACAATGACGCAATGGCGGCGCTCGCCGCGAGGGACCCCGTGCACTTCGTGCCGTTGGCGTCGGTGCCGATTCAGAATCCAGCGGCGGCTGCGAAGGAACTGGAGCGCGCCGCGAAAATAGGCCTTCGAGGCGTGGAGATTCCGCCGAAGGTGATCGAGCGCCACCTCGACGAAGCGGATTTCGAGGTCTTTTGGGAAGCGGCTGAGTCCTTAGGTATGGTGGTTTGCATCCATCCGTTCGAAGCTGCGCCGGCCGGTGCGCTGGCGCGTTACTTCCTCGGTAACCTGGTAGGCAACTTGTACGACACCGGCCTCGCGGCGGCGCTGTTGATTTATGGCGGCGTGCTCGAGCGCCATCCGAAGCTGCGCGTGGTGCTCTATCACGCCGGTGGCGCGCTGCCCGCGCTGGTGGGGCGCCTCGACATGGGATACCGGCTGGTGCCCGAGTGTCGCGACGCGATTCCACGCCCGCCCTCGACCTACGTATCGCAATTCTACTTCGACATCATCGCGCATAGCCGCGAGATGCTCGGTCACTTGGTGAAGACCTACGGCGCCGATCGTTTTGTGATCGGCAGCGACTATCCACTGCCGGCGGGACTGGCTGATCCGGTGGCGGAAGTGAAAGCTCTTGGACTAGGCGCTCAGGACGAAGAGAAGATCCTCTCGCTCAATGCCCGAGAACTGCTTCGCCTCTAGCGCCGCTTGCTGGTGCGTGAGTCATTGCATCGCGCCAACCACGGAAACTACGATAATTCGAATTGTTGGAGGGGTGGCCGAGTGGTTGAAGGCACCGGTCTTGAAAACCGGCAGGGATGAAAGTCCCTCGTGGGTTCAAATCCCACCCCCTCCGCCATAGCCATCACGTCATCAAATCGTCGAGCCGGATGTTTCACAAGCGGCCCGCCGCCCAGATCACGCGTCCGATGATGTGTACACTGTCGCTCGCAACGATCGACGCCTGGTAAGCAGGATTGTCACTGATGATATTCAGCGCGCCATCGGGACGCCGCTGCAGGCGCTTCACCGCAAGCTCGTGTTCGCGTCGCAGGACGTATATTCCGTCATGGCGGAAGCGCGGCTCACCCAAATCGACCAACAAGAGATCGGCCTCCTCCAAAGTAGGAGACATCGAGTCGCCGATCGCCTCGATTAGCAGCAGGTTGCGCGGGTCGACCTTGAGCCGCGCCCGCACCCAATCTTTCTTAAATGCAAGATAGTCAACTATCTGCTCACTGCGCAGCGGCTCGCCACGCCCGCCAGGTTCCTTAAGGTCGTAACCAGCCACGTAGGCGAAGCCGGCGGGTTCGGCAGCACGGGCTGCCGAGCGCTTCGGAGCCGGGTGCTCCTGGCCGGTCGCCAGCCATTCGACTGACACCTTGGCGGCCCTCGCCAAAGCTACCAGGTTCGCAACGCTGGGCTGGCCACGGCCTGACAGCCACTTGTAGATCGCGTTGTCGGACACGCCGATAGCGCGCGCCAACTCGGCAACCGAGACGAATTTCCTCAGGACCTCGTCCAGCCGCGCCTGGAGAGTTTCACTTTGACCAGCGACGCTGTTTCCCACTGTAGTTGACATTCTCCTATGGTTGTGAAATACGTCCATTGAGTATGAGTACCACCCTGAATCCAAGCGGCAGCAGCTCGGACCTCCCACTCCCCGGTCGCCGGATGCAATGGCGTGCAACAGCCACGCGGCATACCCCAAGCCGCAAAGGCGAGGTGCGCGCGCTGCCCGCCGACGCTCCCGCTCCTCGCGCCAACCGGCCTGGACCCCGCGAAAATCGGATCATACCACTGTAGCAAACAAGGTGCAAAAGCCGGCGATGGTTGGAGGCTCGAAAATGGCACTAGTTCTCCGAAAAACCACTGCGACTTCAGCGCGACTGGTCAAGTGCGTGTTCTGCCGCGATCCGATTCTGCTCGCTGAAGCGATGCGCACCGCGGGGGTTTGCAAGCTGTGTGCGTCGGAAATCGAGGAATTCGGCTGGCGCACTATATACGACCGCGATCAGAGTGTCGGGCAAATACCGGCCAATCTGCGCGCTGCGTACAAGCTATGAACCTCGCGCACGCCCGGCCGGAAACCAGCGCGAGCGATTCCTCGGCCGGTGTGGGGCCGCCTCGCGGTGCGTATCCGCGCCGCCGTTTAGACCCGAATGCACCTGCGGTAGAGAACATCGCGCGGGTGATCGGCGCCGGCGCGACGGCGCGCCTGATTTCTACTTTTGGAGGGGGCCGCGTGTATATCGCACAAACTCCGGGACCCTCCGACGCGGTGGCGCGGGTGATTGGCGATGAGGCGGCCGGAATGCTGGGCGCGATCTTCGGCGGCGAGCGGATTTGGCTTCCCAACGACGCGGGTCATCTCACGCGGCGGCGGATTTCCCTGATGCGCCGGCGCGGATCGAGTATTCCCCGGATCGCGCGCGAACTGAGACTGAGTGAACGATATGTCTACAAAGTGTTGGCGCAGCTTCGCGATGCGTGAGCGCAGCCCACACCGACGGAACGGCCGATGACGCCGCCTTGCGATCCCTCGTACACGGCAATCTCGGGTGAGACCATGACGCGCGCGTTGGCCAATGAAAGCGGTCGCGTAAGGCTTTCGAGCGGTTCCGGGAAGAAAACGCACGCCAGGTTCTGGTGCTTTGATCTCTTCGAATTCGACATCGCCGACCTTAACGCGCAACGACTCGATCGCAGCCGGTGTCCACCCTCTCCCAGATTTGTAGAGAGAGGGTGCGGAATCAGCAGCGATCTTCTCGATGCGTCGATGGGAAGCGCCATGCCGCAACCGTCGCGTCACGGTCGTTGCCCGCAGCCATGGCAACGGCCGCGCCGCGACCCCACCGCGGCGAACTGTGATTTCGTGGTGGTGGCATTCGGCGACATCGATGGCGCTCCGCCACCGGCGGGCGAGGACGCCCGCCGGCTCTCACCCGTCTGTCACGGTTCATGCGTGCAGCCAGCGCATGAACCGCGCCAGCCACCCTCTCTCGCGGAAAATAGCGAGAGAGGGGACGCGGAGAAGAGTGGCGTGGCGGACTCGATCCGCGCTTGGACTTGGTGCGGAGTCAGCAGCGGCCTCTTCGATGCGTCGATGGGATGCGCAATGCCTTCACCGTCGCGTCACGGCCGTTGCCCGCAGCCAGAGCAACGGCCGCGCCGCGACCCCGCTGCTGCGGGTGGCTACGGACCGTAACCCACAG
>JBGPMZ010000197.1:0-5579 GCA_041487255.1 Binataceae bacterium (SeqCode)
GAAGGAGATCGGATTATTCTTGACGGCACGACCATCGAAGAGGTGGAACGCTACCACCTTAAAACCCTGAAGCTCGCTGTCGAACGTGCGAACGAACTTACCGCCCAATGGTGGCGATCGAGAGAGCAACGAGAAAAGAACTTAAATGACCGGCAAGACCAGCATCGGAACCGCGTCAAAGAGGTAGCGAGGCGTCTGAAGTTCGAGTGAAAGTCTAGTCTGGGAAAATCCCGGATCATCAGATGCCCGCGAGACGAATCCGCCGTTGAAGGGTTCTGAACTAGTGGCGCGACAAACGGCGACCAGGAGATCGGCGGCGCAAAGACGACCGAAACGCGGAACTAAGCGTGCGCGCAAAGGCGGAAAGCCTCGACGGAGAACCGTCTACCTTTCGTATTCATGGGATAGCGCGGCCCATAAGGAGTGGGTTTCAAGGTTTGCCTTCCGGCTCGAAGCGAACGGAATCGAGGTTGTCGTCGATCAATGGCACCTTAGACTCGGCGACAGTCTTCCGCGTTTCATGGAGGCGGCGATAGGCGCGAGCGACTTCGTGCTGTTGATCTGCACCCGTGCATATAAGAAACGAGCTGACGAACGAGTGGGAGGTGTAGGGTACGAGCAGGACCTGATGACCGCCGAGAGACTGGTCGCGCGACACTACAACAAATTCGTCCCTGTCCTGCGCGAGGGCAACTGGTACAACGCCTTGCCGAATTGGATCACCGGCCATTTGGGTGTGGACCTCAGGGGCGACAAATATGCGGAGGACAACTTCCAGAACTTGGTCGAGCACCTGCTGCGCGCACCAAAACTGGCCTGACGAAGCAGGATGAGTTGTCGATACCACGGCGCCCGCGCGCGGCGAACCGCTTCGACTGTTCTGGGGATGACGAGGCCGGAGACAGGCGCCGCAACAGCCGCCATTGCCGCTTACGTCCTTCGTACCGATAGGGATTCGATTCGTATATCGGAGCGATCGACTTGATGACAGCCGCGTCATACTTGCTCGCGCGGCCTTTTTCGACCGGCGCTTGACACCTCGGGGTGAACGTCTTACTCGAAGATCACCCGAGGGCGGATTGTTCAGCCGGTGAAATCACCCTAAAGGAACGGAGATTCGAATATGCTCTCGCGACAAGACATCGACTACGACTCGTTGGTGAAAGAAGACCGGGTGCATGTCAGTGTGTACTCGGACCCTGCCATTTTCACCGACGAGATGGACAAGATTTTCCATCGCGGATGGGTCTACGTCGGGCATCGGGGCGAGGTCCCAAACTGTGGCGACTTCCGGCTCAAGCGGATCGGCCTGCAACCGGTGATCATGGTGCGCGACCAGCATGGCCAAGTGCAGTTATTGCTCAACCGCTGTCGCCATCGCGGAGCGACCGTTTGCCAGGAAGGGCAAGGTAACACGCGCTCCTTCCGGTGCATGTATCACGGCTGGACCTATCTGCTGAACGGCGACTTGAGCGGCGTTCCCTCGATGGACGGCTATGGTGACGACTTCAAGCGCGAGGACCTGGGCCTGGTCAAGGTACCACGTGTTTCCGAATACCGCGGCTTCATCTTCGGAAGCTTGAGTCCGGCGGGGATCACGCTCGAGGAGCATCTTGGAAGAGCCCAAGACGAGCTTGATTTGTTCGTCGGCCTTTCTGACGCGGAAGATGTGGAAGTCGTGTCGGGAATTCACAAGTACTCGTATCAGGGCAACTGGAAGCTCGCCGCCGAGAACTCGATGGACGGCTACCATCCAACCATCGTGCATGCCTCGTTTGCGCAAGCACTGATCGACAAGATCACCCACGTCCCGACCCCTGAACAGGACCGCATCAACCGTGACTTCGCCTCCTTTCGCGGCAACACGAAGGACCTTGGCAATGGGCACGTGATGCTGGACTACAAGTTGCGGATCTATGACGCGCTCAACGGCGATCCTGTTCCGACGGTAAGCGCGGTCACATCGGAAGGACAGACGCGGTTGGACACCCTCACTCAGCGCTTTGGTCCTGAGCGCGCCGCCAACATGTTGCGGGAAGGCGGAACCCATACCTTCATATTCCCCAACCTCATCCTCATAGGAATCCAGATGCGGGTTCTTCAACCGCTCACCGCGGACCGAACCGAGGTCTGCCTCTATCCCACTCTGCTCAAGTGGCTCACGCCCGAGGTCAATACCATCCGACTTCGCTCCCATGAGGCGTTTTTCGGCTCGGCGAGTTTCGGCGGGCCCGACGACTCGGAGATCTTCGAAAGGGTCCAGGACGGATGCGCCGTGGAGCTGGAGCCATGGCAGTTGATGTCGCGTGGACTTCATCGCGAGCGACGCGAGGATGGCGTGATCATCGGCGATCTTTCGGATGAAGTGACGCAGCGCGGCATCTGGCGGCAATGGAAGAAGGTCATGATGCAGGGTGCGGGCGCGTCCAAAGCTACTCGCAAACGCAACGGCAACGCCGTCGCCACGAAGAGAGGGTAGCTTAGCGATGGCTGTCGACCGTCAGCAGGTGGAACAATTTCTTTATCATGAAGCGCAGTTGATGGATGAGCATCGATGCGATGAATGGTTAGCGCTGTGGACCGACGATGCGCTGTATTGGGTGCCTAGCAATCGCGACGATGCTGATCCCAAACGCGAAGTCTCACTCATTTACGACGACCGGGTGCGGCTGCAGTTGCGCGTCTCACGGCTGAAGAGTGGCTTTGCGCACGCGCAAGAGCCTAAGTCCCGGATGCGCCGCTTGATCTCCAATATCGTGGTTGAGGAAGCAGACAACGGCGAGATTATAGCCTCCTCCAACTTCCTGCTGGCCGAACTGCGGCGCGGCAAGCAGGACCTGTTCGCAGGCCGCACGATTCATCGGCTACGCCCCGACAACGGCGCCTTCAAACTAGCGTCCAAGAAGGTGTTGCTGGTCAACAACGACGAGCCGATCGATAACCTGACCTTCCTGGTTTGATCCAGGCGAGCCTGCTGCGCGACCTACCCTGACAACAACGCGGCGCAAAGAGGAAACCATGAACGGTACTACGATCGCCATCGCCACTACGGGCGGCGGCACCTTCAGCGGCTATCTGGCGACGCCCGAATCCGGCTCGGGGCCCGGCCTGATTTTGTTGCAAGAGATCTTCGGCGTGAATCAGCACATCCGCGAGCTTGCTGACCACTACGCCGAGGAAGGCTACCTCGTGCTCGCGCCGGATCTATTTTGGCGGATGAAGCCCGGCATCGAGTTGGGATACTCGGACGACGACTTCAAGACCGCCTTCAGCTACTACCAACGGTTCGACCTCGATCAGGCGATCCTCGATACCGGCGACGCGCTACGAGCGTTACGCGCAAACGCGGGCTGCACTGGCAAAGTAGGTGCGATCGGCTTCTGCCTGGGCGGCAAGCTGGCCTATCTGGCTGCTGCGCGCCTGCCGATCGATGCCGCGGTGGGCTACTATGGCGTCGCAATCGAGGAAGCTCTTAGCGAAGCTAAGTCGATCACTTGCCCTATCGCGCTTCATTTCGCATCGGAAGACAAGTTCGTCCCAGCTAGTGCGCGCGCAGCGATCAAACACGGGCTAGCAGGAAACGACCAGGCCGAAATCTACGTCTATCTCGGAGCCGACCACGCTTTCAACAATCGTAGCCGCGACACGTACCATCGCCCTTCGGCGTCGCTCGCGCATTCGCGCACCATTAGTCTCCTGCGTCGCGCCATCGGCCCTCACTACGACCTCGATGCACTGTGGAACAAGCACCTCGAGGGCGAGTTCGTAACCTGCGACCCGGATGCGACGATACGCACGATGGTCCCGCAGGCGTACGTCAACCACGTGCCAACTATGATCGGCGGCTTCGGTCAACGCGAGCTGCATCGCTATTACAAGTATCACTTCATACCGCAGAACCAGGGCTCCACGATGATTCCCATCTCCCGCACCGTTGGTGGAGATCGGCTGGTGGACGAATTCGTGGCGTGCTTCACCCATGACAAGGAGAACGACACCCTGCTGCCGGGCATCAAGCCGACCGGGAAATACGTACGGATCCCGATGGTTGCGATCGTGCAGTTCCGTGGCAATAAGCTGTGTAAAGAGCACCTATACTGGGATCAGGCTTCAGTACTGGTCCAGCTTGGGCTCCTCAATTCATCGGAGTTCCCGGTTACTGGAGCCGAAGCAGCGGACAGGGTCCTCAACGAGGAACTGCCCTTGAATACTTTGCGCGCTGATCGATGGTGGAAAAAGACTGAAGGAAAGAGCTAGCAACATCCTTTTCGACCGTAACCGCTCCATTTGCCACCGTCAAATCGCTGCGCACGCTGGCGCGGACGCCGACCCAATTGGCGCCGCCCTGAAACAGCCCATTGCGGGCGGTGCTTCTACGCTCTCGCTCCCCGCCCGACAGGTTCGAAATATTAGGCGTGAGCCTCGGCGCGCATCGCACCTTGCGTCGCCATCGCCCTGCTGCCGGAAAAGAGCGGCGCGAAGGCGTCGCGATGCATCCATGCGAGAATGACTTCGAGCGCCACCAGAACCACCGCGATCGGCAGGCCGCCCGGAGCAAGGAAGAGGTGGAACATGAAAATGTTTACGATGACCGGCGCAATCAAGACGAGCGCGAAGGGCACCATCATGCCGGTCAGCAGCAGCGCGCCGGAAATTACTTCGGTGCCGGCAAGCAACGGAAAAAAGTAGCCGCTTCTGAATAGCGCGCCGAAGAAATCCATCGCGGCTGGCGGCTCGGCTGGGTTGGGAATGAAGTGAAAGAACTTGTTGAGCCCGAAGATCAGAAAGATCAGGCCTAGCAGACTGCGAAGGATCACCGTGGTTATCGACGATTTCATGCTTCCCTCCCGGGTCGCTTTTTCATTAAGCAGTTCCTAACCCTATAGCTACTGGACCCACATTAGCCCTGACTTGGTGTTCATCTATATACCGGAGCCTTGTCGATTTGCACGCTCGACGTATACGATCACCGAGCTAGCGAAGTGGAGGAAAAACTGCGATGGAACGAAAGAATCGGGGGGCGCTCCTGACGATCTTTGCGATTGGCATCGCCCTGATGGCGCTTTCCAACCTTTCCAAGCCGCTCAAAATGAGTCCCAACGTCGGATTCGTGCTCTTAGGAATGAAGTTAAGCGGCGTGGCAAACCTCGTCGTCGCGCTGCTATTCGGGATTTTGCTCGCGGTCTACGCGTATGGAATCTGGAGCATGAAAAGGTTCGCGCTGCCGATTGGGCATTTCTACGCCACCTACGTGATCATCAACCTCGCGATGTTCACCATCCGCACTCACGGCACCCCGGAAATGCCGCCGCTAGGCTTCTGGATTATCTATATCGTGGTCGCGGTCGGTGTATCATCGGGCGCCGCGATCATCCTGACTCTACGCAAAGCCGACCTGGCTTGAAGCGACTTTCGAACAATACACTCGTCGCGAATCACCCCTTGGGGAGCCCAAGTACACGTTCGCCGATGATGTTGTGCTGGATCTCGTTGGTGCCGGCGGCGATGGTGCCGCGGCGCGCCGCCAGCATTCGATGCGACCATTTGCCGCGAGCGATCGCGCCCGCCGCCGGGTACTC